>NZ_VPAN01000008.1:0-104187 GCF_013419225.1 Acinetobacter sp. YH12097
AACTGAGGATCAGAAAGCTTGTTTGAATCGATGTATTTCATCCGCAGATTATGCACGAATGCTAAGAAATCCGGAGTGCAAATATTAACCAAAAAGAAGATCGTTTTTTGATTTATGAAAGAGATCTAATATGACAAAATGTTAAAAAACGCTGAATGCGTTACAGTTTGAATGGCCGATATAAAATACACTTCTAGATGTTAAAATCTACTTTTTGAGATATCCGCTTCCACTTTAAAAAAAGCTTGAATTCACCTGACTTTTAATTAAATGTAATTAAATACGTTGTATGAGATTGTATGACAAATCTAATGAATTATTTATTTCAACCTTTTGGTAAAATATATTAATATTCAATTTAAATTAAAAACTTATTTATTTTCACTACACTATCTGTATACCCAACTTTGCTTTTATTCTCTTTTAATCATTTGGACAGAATATCAATATAATCTATTAAGATAATCTAAAAATGAGATATCTTATACTTTCTATTTTTTTATTGTGAACTCTTGCTATTACCCTCTATTTTTCAATAGAATGTTAAAACATTAAATAAAATTAAAACAAATATTCAGGGGACTCCTTCATGACAAAAAAGTATTCAAAATTTTTACCATCCACCGATGACTTTAGTTTAGAAAATTTTCCTTTCTACTGGGTTACTCAGGTGCATTCACAATATGTTTTAAACGTCGACCATGCCTTAAAAAAGTATGGCGTTGATAATTCACGTCGTCGCATCCTGCTCGCACTCAAGTCTAAACCTCATGCGAGTGTTTCGGATTTATCTGAAATGGTCGTGTCTAAAATGTCGACGACAACCAAGATCGTTTATCGTTTAAAAGATGAAGGCTTAGTAGATACCTATTCTTGTGAAGATGATGCGCGTATTACCCGCGTCGTGTTAACCGATAAAGGCACTGCTATGACGCAGAAGATTAACGATCTAACGAATGTCGTTCTAGAGCAATCTTTTGAAGGCTTAACACCGCTACAAATTGAAAAAACCATGGAAAGCTTAAAGCATATTTTCAAAAACTTAGCGCGCTAAGCATTCTGCATCACCGAAATATCAATCGAAAAAGTTCAGTTGGGGACTGATTTTTTCGATTTTTATTTTGGGTGCGTGTGCACATTCAAACTCATCAACAGGAAAACCTTGTACAAAACTTTGGATGTTCGGTGATTTCCAACTTAACCATTCCTCTAATCGCGCATGCGGAATCACAATCACTGAGCGTTTTACATTGCCCGGCTCATGAAAGTGTTTCATCATCTCATGCTGAATAGCGTCCATCGTAATCATGGTACTTGAACGTACAATCTCATCACCTTGTCTACAAATGTCATATAAGGCAGCGATGTAAAACGCTTCTCCATCTTTGCGTTTAACGCTCCAACGCTGTGGCTTATTGTCGATATACATTGACTCATAAAACTCAGACACGGGAATTACACCAAATTTACATTTTGAGATTGCATTAATAAACGTAGGCTTTTGGTACAAAGTTTCATTACGAGCATTATAGGTTTTTAGTGCAATAGATTTGTCTTCAGCCCATTTAGGCACCATGCCAAAACCCACTTTTCGCCACTCTAGCCCTTGTTCAGACTTAAAGAGCAGCGGCAAATCATAATTAGGATAGACTTCCTCAGGATATTCAAAACTGATTTCAGGCAAGTTTTGAGACTTTAATTGCGCTAAGCTAATCGGTTTGAAATTGGCACACATATTTGCCATAATCCGCAAAAATTCAATCTTTATAATAAATGAAAAATATAAAACTAATTCGCTTTATTATTTTAATTCTAAGTATGTGCCTATATTCAACCGCACATGCCGCAAAAGTCTCTGTACATACCGTTTCATTTCTACCTTTTAGTCTCGACGCGCTCTATCTCAATGAATATCCATTTAAACAAGGCCTGATCAATGAAAGTGACATCCCTGCTGGCAAGTACCGTATTCAATATAAGCATTTTCGCAATCAGCAAATGATCAGTACACATCATTGGGTTACGGTCAAAAATCATCCCAATACTCAAGAACAACAATTTTCATTCGTCATCTTGCCTGATGGTGAAGTGATTGATGTCACTGACTTTAAAATTACATCTCCAGAAATGTTTCCTGATATCCGTTTTGCAAAACGTGCTCAAAATAGTTATCGCTTGATGCAAAATCTGCAAAGACAAAGAGATCAGTTTGGCGTGATTCTTCCTGACGCAGATGAAGCCCACACGACAGAATTAGAAGATCAATTTGGCTGGTTTACGGTGAATGCAGATGAAGGGCGTGTCAGGATTTCTTGTACTGGCACGTTTAAAATCAACCCTCAGGATGTGCTCCCCTATTTCACCACTGCAAATTCAGCTCTTCAGTTTAATTATCAACAAGGAAACCAAAAACATAACGCAAACTTAGCGTTTAGTGATAACAATTCGCTTATTCCAATCGAAGATCGAACAATTCATGAGGCAACGGATTACAAAAATGGCTTGAAGTTTGATGTGTATATTCACCATATCCAAAAAATGAAAACCGAATCTATTTCCACTAATCATTCAATCTACAATTACAAGGTTCAGGTCAAGCTGTATATGACAGCCTTGCAGCGTAAACCTATGCTGTTGATGAATCACAAAATGTACTATCAAGATAACTGTTCAAGTCAGGATATTGGCGCTTTTCTGTATTACAAAACACGTTGGAGCCGTTTTTGGGACTATATTCTGCCTGATATTTCATGGAAATAAACTAAAAATGTCCTGCGTAACATTAGCTGCGGTGAAGTCTATTGCACAAGATTAAATAGACTTCACTTTGAGTATTTTAAGCAGGGAACGTTTGCCAATGGGTGCGGGTAAATTCCTCAAATATCCACTCACCGTTAAAACGACCAAGGCCTGAATTACGTTCACCACCAAAGGGTGCATTAGAATGATCCGCCACACTGATGCCATTGATATGCGTCATGCCTATATCGAGTTTGGCCGCAAACTCTCCGCCGCGTGCTAAATTTGAGGTACATACCGCACTCGATAAACCAAATCGGGTTGAATTCGCCAATTCAAGTGCGTGCGCTTCATCTCGCGCTTTTAAAATCGGCAAGATTGGCCCAAAGCTTTCTTCTAATGCAATATCAGCATGTGCATCCACATGGGTGAAAATATGCGGTGCAACCAATTGACCTTCAATACCACCTGCGTAGGCTAAAATTGCATCTTGCTGAATAGCATTTTGAATAATAGTTTTTAATTTATCAACCTGCGCCTTGTTGATGATAGGCCCTATGAGGGTTTCAGTAGCATTTGGATCACCGACGACAATTGTTTTTACTCGCTGAATAAGCTTATCCACATAAGCATCATGTATAGATTCATCCACAATGACGCGGTTCGTACTCATACAGATTTGACCTTGATGCAAAAACCGCCCCATTACAGTCAATTCAACAGCTAAATCTAAATCTGCATCATCCAAAATTACCAATGGCGCATTACCACCCAACTCTAGTGCAAGCCGCTTAATTCGTGAACTTGCCAAAGCTTTCACGCCAACTTGCTTACCGACTTCTGTAGAGCCAGTAAAAGAAATCATTTTAGGTACAGAATGTTCTACAAAATAATCCCCAATTTCACTGCCGCTGCCTGCAACAACATTCAATACGCCATGCGGCAAACCTGCTTCTTCAAATAATTTGCCGAGTAATGTACCACCTGTGACTGGCGTATCACTGGCTGGTTTAAGAACAACAGAGTTTCCACAAGCAATCGCCGTCACCACAGAACGCATCGATAAATGAAATGGAAAGTTCCATGGGCTAATCACCGCTATGACACCCAATGGTTTGCGCAGTACAAAACTCTTTCGGCTCGGGTCTTTACTCTCCAGTTGCGTGGTTTGCATTTTTTCAGGAAAACTCAGAGATTCTTTGATAATGCCAAGTGCAGCATCAACCTCGATATTGGCTTTTAAACGTGTACTACCAGATTCATCAAT
Organism: Acinetobacter sp. YH12097; assembly: GCF_013419225.1. NCBI lineage: Bacteria > Pseudomonadati > Pseudomonadota > Gammaproteobacteria > Moraxellales > Moraxellaceae > Acinetobacter > Acinetobacter sp. YH12097. The sequence continues at coordinate 4,007 of NZ_VPAN01000008.1, forward strand.
CAACCATTGAATAATTTCTTCGCGGCGCTGCTGAATAATTTCGCTCAACAGAGTAATGACTTGCTTACGAACTTGAATCGCTTTGATTCGTTCATCTTTAAAAGCGTGTTCTGCAGCACTATAAGCACTATCTACATCAACACTACTAGCTGCTTGTAAGTCAAAAATGAGCGTTTGATTATATGGATTTAGATTTTGGACATGACGTGTTGAAGTCCCAGCTCGCCATTGCCCGCCTATATATTGAAGGTCTAAAGCAGTATATGCTGACATGATTTCAGTCCTATTTTTATCATTCGTTCCAATGTAAAGGCTTCAGCTGTGAAAAGCTATGATAAAAACAGGATGAAACTTTATTATTAATTTCTTTTACAACCCTATAAGTTAAACAGGCTTATTAATCTGCTGCATCGCTTTATAGATTCGCCAATATATATAACAGCTTATGATAACTTCAATACTCAAGTCTTTAATTGTGGTGATTTGCTCAAGCAGTGCCTCATCCATATTCACAGTCAACATGCGTAACAGCGCTTCGATGACAAAAACAATCACGATAAAAAGAACTAAAGTCTGAATAGTCACGGGCAAATACAATGCGATAAAGCGTTTTAAAAAATCTCGGCCATGCTCCCCACCATTGACTTTAAAGATGGCATTCACCCAGCTAACCAAAAGCCCTATTTGCAGAATAAATGAAGCCCAAGCTTCAGTTAGTTTAGATTCTAGGGTTAAGGTCAGCGCTAAGTAGCTAAAGAAAATCAATATTGAGCTGGCAATATAGTAGTTTTTATAATGGGTTTCTGAGACTTTATTCAGTCGTATATCATCCACCAACCGATTTACATTCCATAAATACATGGCGTTTCCTTTTCATTTTTTATGTCGACATTCTAACTTTCTCAAGCAATAAAAAAAGCCTCCGAAGAGGCTTTTTTTTGATTTACAGATTAGTCACCTGTATAACCTTTTAATTTTAAACGGTAAGCGTGAAGAAGTGGCTCTGTATAACCAGAAGGCTGCTCGCCACCTTTAAATACTAAGTCATAAGCAGCTTTGTATGCATAGCCATCAAAGTTTGGCGCCATAGGAGTATATAGTGAATCATTGGCATTTTGCTCATCCACAATTTTCGCCATACGTTTAAACACTTCTTCAACTTGCTCAGCAGTTACGATACCGTGACGTAACCAGTTTGCAACGTGTTGAGAAGAAATACGTAAAGTTGCACGGTCTTCCATCAAACCAACGTTGTTGATGTCTAGTACTTTTGAACAACCTACACCCAAATCAACCCAACGAACGACATAACCTAAGATACCTTGAAGGTTATTTTCGAGTTCTTTAGTTTTCTCTTCTTCAGACCAGTTTGTATCTGTCGCTAAAGGCGGCGTTAACAAGTCATCTAAAGATAGCGGCTGAGTATTCAACAACTCTTTTTGACGCTCAGAAACATTGCACTGATGGTAGTGAATCGCGTGAATTACAGCACCAGATGGAGACGGAACCCATGCACAACTTGCGCCAGCTTCTGGATGCTCAATCTTCGTTTTGTACATATCAAGCAACATATCTGGTTTTGGCCACATGCCTTTACCGATTTGCGCTTTACCACGTAAGCCTGCTTGTAGACCGATCATCACGTTACGGTTTTCGTAAGCTGGGAACCAGATTTGAGATTTCACTTCGCCTTTACGAACGAATGGACCTGCTTCCATGAAAGTATGGATTTCGTCACCTGTACGGTCCATGAAACCTGTATTAATAAAGATCGTGCGATCTTTCGCTTGTGCGATACAGTTTTTCAAGTTCACAGAAGTACGACGTTCTTCGTCCATGATACCTATTTTCAAAGTCTTCGCAGGTAGACCAAGCGCTTGTTCAGCACGCTCAAATAATTCAACTGCAAATGCAACTTCTTCTGGACCGTGCATTTTTGGTTTAACGATGTACATAGAACCTTTACGAGAGTTCTTGTTTTCGTTTTCGCCTTTAATATCTGCAAACGTCAATAACGGTGTGATCAATGCATCCATAATGCCTTCGTAGATTTCAGCACCATCTACAAGGATCGCAGGGTTTGTCATCAAATGACCCACGTTACGAAGAAGCATCAATGAACGACCGTGAAGCGTAGTTTCACCACCGATCAAGTTTTTGTGCGTACGGTCTTTGTTCAATGTACGAGTAACAGTTTTACCATTTTTCTCAATAGACTCAGAAAGTGTACCTTTCATTAAGCCTAACCAGTTACGGTAGCCTTCAACTTTCTCTTCAGCATCAACTGCAGCAATTGAGTCTTCCAAATCTTGAATTGTCGTTACCGCAGCTTCAAGAACTAAGTCTTTAACGCCAGCAGCATCTGTTGAACCAATTGGGCTCGTCGCATCAACTTCAATGATTACATGTAAACCATTGTTTAAAAGTACGATTTCAGTTGGTGCAGCTTCGTCACCATTAAAACCAACAAACTGAGCTTCTTTCGCTAAAGTTGCAGTTGAGCCATCTTTTAGGCTTACAACTAACTTTTTACCTTCTACCGCATATTTAGTTGCATCTGCATGCGAACCATTAGCTAGCGGGAAAGTTTCATTTAAGAAGTTTTTAGCAAATTCGATAACTTTTGCGCCACGAGCTGGGTTATAGCCCTTACCTTTTTCCGCGCCGCCTTCTTCAGAGATCACGTCAAAACCGTAAAGCGCATCGTAGAGTGAACCCCAACGTGCATTCGCAGCGTTTAAGCAGTAACGTGCATTACGCACAGGTACTACCAATTGTGCACCAGCCAATAATGCGATTTCTTCGTCTACATTTTCTGTGCTGATTTGAAAATCTTCTACTTCTGGTAATAAGTAGCCAATTTCAGTAAGGAAAGCTTTGTAAGCTTCGAGTTCAAATTTGTTGTTGCGGTGCCATTCATCAATTTTAGCTTGAATGTCGTCACGCTTAGCCAATAGTGCTTTGTTCTTTGGGCTAAGATCGACAACGACTTGTTCAAAGTTTTTCCAGTAAGTTTCACTGTCTAAACCTGAACCCGGTAGTGCTTCATTTTCGATGAAATCGTAAAGTTCTTTAGCAATCGCTAACTTGCCTTTTTGAATACGTGCAGTCATTGTCTTTCCTGATATTGCTATTTTTTATAACAAGAGATTCTAGTATACCCATTTATACTTTGCTGAATAGTACTATCACATTCCTAAATAATGATCATTTTCTATGTAATGAAATACCCTCATCATTCAACATAATAAAGATCAGAAATACGACGTCATCATCAGCCTGAATACCTTTTTACAGTGTATAAAGTTTTTGAAATGTCGAAATTAGACTTAAGTGCAGAATTTTGTTCTAAAACTGAACAAATAGACCCAAGCATCTAACAAACTCACTCGATTAAGCCATGAAATACGCTGAATGTCGATGCTGCAACTTCAACCAATCAGTTTAAATTTAACGCTTTTATCGATGAATTATTAAACAGCCCGACTTCTTATTAAATGATGCTTTTATCTTGCGAAATCGCTTTTAAAGTCGATTGTTCGTTCTACATTTTTTCTTATCTATACAAGTAATCTAAAACTAAAAATCAAAAAAAAGAACGCCATCAAGACGTTCTTTTTTCATTACAACAAAAACTCTTAATTTTCTACGGTAGATTCTGGTGCATTGATTTGACGATGCGATGTTTGAAGATAATCATCAGACTGCATTTCAAGCAAACGTGAGCGGGTACGCTCAATTTCAAATGCCAACTTCTCACCTTGATAAATATCAATAATACTATCTTCAGATGTGAGGAGTAATTTTACGCCACGATCATAGAATTCATCGACCAAATAAATAAAACGACGTGTACCTTCAGAAAGGTAATCTGTTAAATGCGGAACATTACTCACCAAAACCGTATTATAAATATTGGCAATTTCAATAAAGTCTGCAGGACTACGTGGCTTCAAGCATAGCTCAGAATATTCACACCAAAGCACATCCTCAGTATGGCCAATCGTTTCCACAATTCGATTATTAATTAAAATTGCTTCTTGTGACTGCACCTGTGTTTGCGTCAATGCTGTAAAGCGCTGTGCCATCCACAACTTATGTTCGTGGGTTAAGGGTGATTTAAACAACTGTGCTTGCTTCAATACACGTAAACGGTAATCCACACCTGCATCGACATTTAAAATAACGCAGTTCTTTTTCACCATTTCAATAGTCGGAATAAAACGGTCACGATGAATACCATTTTTATATAAACCATCTGGTGCAATGTTTGAAGTTGCTACAAGTGTGATTCCACGTGTAAATAATTTCTGGAACAAGTCACTTAAAATCATTGCATCAGTAACGTTCGATACAAAGAACTCATCGAAACAAATCACCACAGCTTCTTTGTAAATTTGATCTGCAACAAGCTCTAATGGATTACGTTGTCCTGATAGCTTATTTAACTCGCGATGCACATATTGCATGAAGTGATGGAAATGCATACGGGTTTTACGGCGAAATGGTACAGATTCATAGAACTGATCCATTAACCATGTTTTACCACGACCTACACCACCCCACATGTACACACCCTTCGGTGCAGTTTGACGGCGGAAGCGACGGAATGCTTTTTTCGACGCTTTAAAACGCTGTATTAATTCCTGCCAAACACGATCCAGCTCATGCACTGCTTGCGCCTGCTCTTGATCTGGTAAAAATTGACCAGATGCTAAAGCTTGAGCATAACGCTCAGCCGGTGAAATCGGTGTGAAAGAGGTGTTTTGTGTAGACTGAAATTCGGACATATCATTGAATACTTTTTTGGGCTACATAAATTATAGCGGAGATTGAATTTGAAGATATAACACTTTGGCATTAATCAACTTAGGCTATTTGTTATATTGGCGCGGACTATGACCAAACCAGCGTTTAAATGCGTGATTAAACGCCGCCGGCTCAGAATAACCGAGCAATTCTGCAATCATTTCAATTGAATACTCATTATATTCAATCATACGGAGTGCTTTATCTTTAATAATATCTTCACGAATTTGCTTATAACTGGTATTTAACTGTTGCAGTTGATGACGCAAAGTTCTTTCAGGCAAGTTCAACGCTTGAGCAGTTGCTGCCATACTTGGCATCGCACCACTTTGTAATTCCAAATAATCTTGCACACGTTGAACCAATGATGGCGCATCTTCATCGGCGCTTAAACGTTCTAACTCCGCAATACATTTCGACTCATATAATCGAAAAGTAATAATATCTGCGGAAGGGATCCGAATATCTAAAACATCTTCATCGAACCAAAATGCCGCAAATGGCGCACCAAATCGAACTTGAGAGCCATAATAATCAGTAAACATTTTTAATTTTTCAGGATCTTTGGGGTCAGCGAACGGCAAATCAATTTGAACTTGCGGTGTAGATAGCCCCATCATTTTGTACAGATCACGGATGAATTTATACGTTCCTGAAATCTCTGACTGTGCCAATAATGCACCCAGTGGTGCATACACATCTTGGGGTTGATAACATAAGGCCACTTTATGCTGACTGATTTGCAAACTCAAACGCCCAGTTAGATGTGTCAACTGTTGAAAGCGAATCCCCTGATTTAAAGCTTGGCGTAAAGTATCACTAGTAACCAATAACATCAGCAATGGGCCATAACCCGCCAACGTATAATGTTGACCAATAAATAACCCTTGTTCAGGTTCTACATCTTTACCAATGACTTTCAGTACATCCCACTCCAAACTCGGATGGATCACTGAGGTGGGATCGAGTGCGTCGACACGCAGCCCAATGGTTTGCAAACGTTGATCGACATCTACGCCTGCTTTACGCATTCCTTGTACTAAATACATCAGGCTTAGAATGGATCGTTTCATAAATCGTAAAATGACATTAAATTTCTTCTTTTTTACTACAAATTTGCAATTATGAACATTGCCGTTTCGATCAATTTTTCTGTCACCTCAATCATATTGTTCTGATCATGAACTCAAGTATGCTTAGCCTGTAATCTCGCTTGGAATTAAAAAAATGATGCAGGAAGCGCAAACAAAAACAATGCAAACCTCTAAAGCCAATTCGGAAATTCATACGCAAATCGCTATCATCGGCGGTGGTTTTGGTGGTATTGCTATGGCAATACGGCTTTTCCAACAAGGCAATCAAGATTTCCTGATTCTCGAAAAAGCCAATGATTTTGGTGGAACTTGGCGTGAGAACCGCTACCCTGGCGCTGCGTGTGATGTGCAATCACATATGTATTCGCTTTCTTTTGCACCCAAAACAGATTGGTCAAAACGTTATGCCGAAGCACCTGAAATATTTGATTATATCCAACACGTCACCCGTGAATATAATTTAAAACAATTCTGTCGCTTTAATAGTGAAGTGCTTTCAAGTCGATACAATGAATCAACCTGCGACTGGCATTTAGAACTCAAAGATGGTGTTAAAATTACCGCTCAATACGTGATTTTTGCATCTGGCCCGCTACATGTCCCGCAAATTCCACACATTCCGGGCATTGAAAAATTTAAGGGTAAAGTGTTTCATTCTTCGCAATGGGATCATCAATATCCATTAGAAGGTAAAAAAGTCGCATCGATTGGTACAGGCGGCAGTGCCATCCAATACATTCCAGAAATCGCACCACAAACACAGCAACTGTATGTTTTTCAGCGTACCGCGGCTTGGGTCATTCCACGAGATGAACGTAGTTATCATGGTTTAGAAAAATCATTATTTAAAAAATATGATTGGTTTCGAAAAATTCACCGCGCTCGCCTGTATTGGACCAACGAATCACGTGTCGTACCAATTGTTAAACCAACCACCATGAAATATGCGCAAAAACTGGCAGAACTGTATATTAAATACCAAGTCAAAGATGCTGAACTTGCCAAGAAACTAACGCCAAACTACATCATGGGTTGTAAACGCATTTTAATTTCTAATAAATACTTTCCAACGTTTAATCGACCTAATGTGGAATTGGTCAGTGATGCAATACAAGAAATCACTGAAAATGCCATTATTACCAAAGATGGAAAATCCCGTGAAATCGATTGTCTGATCTATGGCACAGGCTTTATTACCGATCCAAGAATTTATTTAAAATCATTTAAATGTATTGGTGAAAATGCTCAAGAACTCAAACAAGTTTGGCAAGCTGGCGCAGAAAGTTTTTATGGCATTTGCACCAAAGGCTTTCCAAATCTATTCCAATTATTAGGCCCCAATACCGTACTTGCGCATAATTCAGTGGTATTTATGATTGAGGCACAAGTCGATTACATCTTACAAATGATGCAATTGGTTTCAAAATCTAATGTTCAAGCCATCGCTGTCAAAGATCAGGTGCAAGATCAATTTAACACTCATGTACAAGACATGCTTGATGGCACGGTATGGCAATCAGGCTGCGTAAGCTGGTATCAACAAAATGGCGGTAAAAATTTTGCACTGTGGCCAACTTATACATGGAAATATTGGCTGGCTACTCGAAAAATAAATCCAGCCGATTTTCGACTCCTCAGTAAAACAAAATCTAGTCATGCAGCTTAAGTAATAACAGTTCATAATAGGCAGGTATTCATTATCTGCCTATTTTTGTATGCAATCTTTCTGGTTGATTTTCCAGCTCTTGGCCTGTTTAGGGCTTGGTTTTATACTTGCACGTCGCCTACCCACTTGGCTTGAAAAAATCGCCTTTAAACTCCTGCCTTACTTTACTTATATTTTGTTATTTGCGATTGCGATCGAATTTTCTGAAACATTACACACCATTTCAGCACCTCTGCAAATCCTCTCTTCATCAGTACTTATTGCACTATTGACCTCAGTGGGTGCTTTTATTTGCTGCTATATTTTATTTAAGCTTTTAGGCTATAAACCCAGTCATGGCAAAGTGTCCATGCAGTTAGTAACAAGCTCACTCATCAATATTAGCTATGCTTTTATTGCATTGGGTTTAGGTTATGCTTTTGCTGAAATGGCAGCACATTTTAGTCTTCAGCCACATATGAGTACTTGGGATCTACTTTTAGTCTTCATGTTTCTGATTGGGCTTGATCTCGCCTACTCACCGCTCGATCGTTCTTGGTTAAATTGGAAAATTCTACTTGTTCCACTCGGTTGTATCGTCGGTTCACTTTTGGGCGCTTTTGCTGCTGCCTATCTATTGCCACAAATCAGCTTGAAAGATTTGATTATGCTGTCACAAGGCTATGGTTTCTATTCGATGACAGGCATCGTCGTAACTGAATTAAAAAATGCGCATCTAGGTAGTATTGCGTTGATGAATGATTTATTCAGAGAAATCTTTGCGATTGTGTTTATGTATATTATTGGCTGGCGCTATCCACGCTCTGCAATTTCATCTGCGGGTGCAACAGCCATGGATGTCACCCTACCTATGGTCAAACAAGCCTGTGGGAATGATTTTATTCCACATGCTATGGTCAGCGGCTTTATCCTTTCTGTACTTGCACCTATATTGGTGAGTATATTGGCGGCTATCTAACCCCCTCACCTAAATCCTCTCCCAAAGGGAGAGGACTTTCTCTCTCCCTTTGGGAGAGAGTTAGAGAGAGAGGGTAAATATTAAAGTGTCGCCAAAATATCTTTTAAAGTTTGACGCATATTGTCCGATTTAGTAATTGGACGGCCAATCACCAAATGTGTAGAACCATCAAGCATAGCTTGTTTAGGTGTCACAATTCGTTTTTGATCATCAGCAGCAGAACCTGCAGGACGGATACCCGGTGTCACTAAAGCAAACTCTGCACCCAAAGTTTCACGCAGCATTTTCGCTTCTTGAGCTGAACACACCACACCATCTAAGCCACTTTCTTTCGTTAAAGTCGCAAGACGTTTCACGTGTTCAAATGGTTCAACATCCAAACCTAAATCAGCAAGATCTTCACGCCCCATCGAGGTCAAAACCGTAACAGCAATCAGCTGAGTATTGTAATTGCCCGCCTTTAAGCGCTCTACACAGGTTTCCATCATTTTACGGCCACCTGATGCATGGACATTGACCATCCACACACCCATATCCGCAGCTGCACAAACTGCTTGCGCTGTAGTGTTTGGAATATCATGGAATTTTAGATCTAGAAATACTTCAAAACCTTTATCATGCAATACCTTAACGACACTTGGGCCCTCATGGGTAAATAACTCTTTACCAACCTTAACTCGACATAATGCAGGATCTAACTGCTCTGCAATTGTAAGTGCGTCATATTGGCTTTTAGCATCTAGTGCAACGATGATACTCAAGAGACTTACCCTTCATTTTGACAAAATTAGTACATTATAGATGGATTCAACTTGATCAGAAAGTCATAAAACTCATGTTATTTGAAATGATTAATTTGAATTGAGCTATCTCATTATTTTATTTGAGATAAGCGTTTTATTTTTTCAGCCCATAAAAAAACACCCCGATGATCCACCGGAGTGTTAAATATAAAATTTAAATCTACTCATAAAAGTAGTTCATTTACTTCTAAAACCCAATCATAACGGGTTAGAAGGACGCTCATTTGCATCAATATCTAAAACTGTCTTTTCATGACGCGTATGTGCAGCCGCTTCAGCAGCAGCCAGTTGAGCAGTTTGAATTTGCTCTTTACGTAGGCGGTCAATATCTTTACGTAGACGTTTAATTTCCCAGTTATTTTGAAATACTCGAAATACTTGCACTGCCAATAAAAGACCTAACACCAAACCTAATGACAAGGTTAATAGCAATAAAAGCCCTAAACGCATTGCAGGCACTTGTGTAAACAACAAATCGACTGAAAGTTCAGTTCCGTTTTGCAGAACCAAAGCCAATGAGTATCCAAATAGGACCAGTAGAATTACGACCAATACGTAACGCATAAACACCCCTAACAATGTTTTGAATTAGTTTGCAGATTCGTTTACCGCATCACGTAAAGCTTTACCAGGTTTAAAGTGCGGTACAGCTTTTGCTGCAACTTCTACTGATTTACCTGTTTTTGGGTTACGACCCACACGTGGTTCACGGTGATGTAATGCAAAACTACCAAAACCACGGATTTCAATTCGGTTGTCTGTAGATAACGCTTCGATCATTTGATCGATCATTATCTTAACGGCCTCTTCCACTAAGGGTTCAGCTAAGTGTGGGTTTTTAAGAGAAATACGCTCTATTAAGTCAGACTTATTAAGTGCTTCAGTAGTCATCTGCGACCTCTTTAATTATCAAGCTACCTAGGATCAGTTTCCCGATAATAACCTGTTTAAATACAAAACGGTAGCGTAATAATCACTTACTACGCTACCGTTACAGTAATTGTGTAAAAAATATTAATTAATTTACATTAATAATACAATTCAAACACTTACTTAGTGGTTCATTTGAGCTTTGATCAAATCACCAATAGTCTTAGGACCATTGTCTGAAGATGCTGTAGCTGTCTTGTTCAAGTTAGCTACTGCTTCTTTTTCTTCAGCTTCGTCTTTCGCTTTGATAGACAAGTTGATAGAACGTGATTTGCGGTCTACGTTGATGATTTTAGCTTCAACTTCTTGACCAACTTCAAGGAACTTAGTTGCATCTTCAACGCGGTCGCGGTTGATTTCAGATGCTTTAAGAGTCGCTTCAACTTCGTCAGCTAACTTAACAGTAGCGCCTTTAGCGTCAACTGCAGTTACAGTACCTTTAACAAGCGCACCGCGTTCGTTAGCAGCTAAGAAATCGTTGAACGGATCGCTGTTCATTTGTTTGATGCCAAGGCTGATACGGTTGCCTTCAGCGTCTACTGAAAGGATAACCGCTTCAACTGTGTCACCTTTCTTGTAACGACGGATAGCTTCTTCGCCTTGTTCGTTCCAAGAAATGTCAGACAAGTGAACTAGACCATCGATACCGCCTGGTAAACCGATGAAGATACCGAAGTCAGTGATTGACTTGATCGTACCTGAAACTTTTTCACCTTTGTCGTGTTCTTTAGCAAACTCTTCCCATGGGTTAGCACGAGTTTGTTTGATACCAAGAGAAATACGACGACGCTCTTCATCAACTTCAAGAACCATAACGTCAACTTCGTCACCGATCTGAACAACTTTAGATGGGTGGATGTTTTTGTTAGTGTGGTCCATTTCTGAAACGTGTACTAAGCCTTCAACGCCTTCAGCGATTTCAGCGAAGCAACCGTAGTCAGTTAAGTTAGTTACACGAGCTTTAACGATAGAACCTTTAGGGTAACGGTTCATGATCGCTAACCATGGATCTTCGCCTAATTGTTTAAGGCCTAAAGATACGCGGTTACGTTCGCGGTCGAATTTAAGTACTTTAACAGTAACTTCTTGACCAACTTCAACAACTTCTGAAGGGTGCTTGATACGTTTCCAAGCCATGTCAGTGATGTGAAGAAGACCATCAATACCGCCAAGGTCAACGAACGCGCCGTAGTCAGTAAGATTTTTGATAGTACCAGTAACTGTTTGACCTTCTTCAAGCTGAGCAAGAAGAGCTTCACGGTCAGCTGAAGATTCAGCTTCCATAACAGCACGACGAGATACAACAACGTTGTTACGTTTAGCATCAAGTTTGATTACTTTAAATTCTAACTCTTTACCTTCTAAGTGAGTAGTATCACGAATAGGACGAGTATCAACTAAAGAACCTGGAAGGAACGCACGAACTGGACCGATGTCAACAGTGAAACCGCCTTTAACCTTACCAGAGATAACACCAGTAACGATTTCGCCGTCTTCAAAGATTTTTTCAAGTTTAGTCCAAGTTTCAGCACGTTTAGCTTTTTCACGTGATAAAACTGTTTGACCCATACCGTTGTCAAGAGCTTCAACAACTACGTCAACAGTGTCGCCAACTTGAACTTCAAGTTCACGTTGTTCATTTAAGAATTCAGCGCGGTCAACAATACCTTCTGATTTAAGGCCAGTGTCAACTGTTACCCAGTCAGAATCGATGTTTACTACAACGCCTTGGATGACAGCACCCTTTTCAACGTTGAGGTTTAATTCGCTTTCTTCAAAGAGGGCTGCAAAAGATTCGGTCATGATATACCTAGTAAAGTCAGCGGTCTTGGATCAGACAAGGCCGGTTTAATTAAGCGTCTACATAGTCCGTATAAGACTGATCAAGCTATGCTTCTGCTGAAAATTCTTTAGTTTGCTAATTGCTGATCGATGTAATTCGTCATCAGCGTAAATACTTCATCAATACTCAAAGTTGAACTATCAATGAAATAAGCATCTGGCGCAGGCTTGAGTGGAGCGACTGTGCGTTCCATATCTCGCTTATCACGCGCTTCGATATTAGCTAAAATGTCGTTTATTTTAACATCCACGCCCATAGCCTGCAACTGATTTACACGGCGCTCCGCACGGGACTGAGCAGAAGCCGTTAAATAAATCTTGGCTTGGGCATTTGGAAAAATCGTTGTTGCCATATCACGGCCATCTGCAACCAAACCAGGTGCTTGGGCAAAGGCATGCTGACGTTCCAAAAGCGCAGTTCTAAGTGCAGGAATTGCAGCAACTTTTGAAGCAAACTCTCCAACTCTCTCAGTACGGATAACTTTTGAAACATCTTCACCGTCTAAAAGCACCGAAACACCAGCTTCATTTGTCACAAATTGTATGTCTAAATTTGTTGCAATTTTTACGCATTCATCGAGCTTTGAGTCTAATGCATCAATTAAGTCTTGCTTATGCAATGACAATCCCAACAGACGATATAACGCGCCTGAGTCGAGTAAGTGGAACTGATAATGTGCCGCAATTTTAGCTGCCAATGTTCCTTTACCTGAGCCACTTGGGCCATCAATTGTAATGATTTGAACTGTCATTGCTCTTCCACTTTTGTTTATACGGTTTTTGCAAGTTTTGAAAAACCAATTTTAATCGCTGACTTCAGTTGCGCAAGGATTAACTGACTAACGAATGGCGCACGCGCCTGTAATTCAATCGTATAAGTGACTAAAGTACGCGCAGCATCAATCGCTTCGAATTGAATCACACCCAAATGATGTTTCACCAATGGGTTTTTAATAATTTTATATTCAATGCGTTGGTTTGGCTCAAGCAAGGTTATTTGCTCTTGTAACGGCTTCACTGGCCCAAAGCCCATACGACGTACAGAACCTACGCCATCAGGACGTTCAGGATCCGCTGAATCTTTAACGCGCACCACTTGAATCGGTGCAAAAGCCACGTTATAGGTCGAATGTTTTGAAAGCAATTCAAAAACTTGCTCGACCGGTGCATTAAATTCTTTTTTTACTTGAATGGATTTCATGGTGTACCCTATTTTATTTGACAATATTAATTGTCAGTAGAGTTTACTTGATTTTTTAAATTAAGTTCAGTCAAAGTGGCTTTTTCCTGTAACTTCATCAGTCGTTTTTGTTCACGACGCATTTTAAAAAAATCACTTAATTGTTGGGAGCATTTCTCTTGTAGGCAACCATGCTCAAACTCAAAGATATGATTATAGTAGCCTGAATTTAATAATTGACGCGAACTGACTAAAGAACCTGCTTTAGGCTCAGTCGTTGCAAATACCACACGCTTAATTCTCGAATGTACCAAAGCGCCCACACACATTGTGCATGGTTCCAAAGTTACATATAAGGTTGCGTCGTCGGGTAAACGGTAATTATCGATATTTAAACAAGCTTGACGCAAAGCTTGTACTTCCGCATGTGCGGTGGGATCTTTCAGAGAAATCGGCGCATTAAACCCTGCACCTATGACTTGATTTTGACTCACAATGACTGCGCCTACAGGAATTTCTTGCAATTCTGCGGCTTGTGCAGCCTGCTCGAAAGCAAGCTGCATCCAACGTTCATCACTATATTGGTTTTGTTCAGACATCAATTAATTAAATTACACCGTACTGTCTTAACAGCGCATTCCAACTGTCAATATTGGTTACAGGAGGCTCATCAGCCAGAATTCCTTTGAGGGAAAGATCTGTACCTTTTTTCCATTCTGGAGACAGGTCTTTATCGACTAGACGGGCGCGCACACCTTCAACAAAGTCCGCGTGACGAATTTTCCAATCCGAAATTTGGGTTTCTAGCTCAAACACTTCATTCCAAGAATGCACTTGCTTGCCCCACTGCCACAACAACCATGTTAATGCGGCGGTTGCAGGTGAACCTTTTTGTAGATTTTCACTGGCTTGGCGTAACCAATCACTGCGCGCATCACTTAAACCAATAATTGATTCATAGTCATGTTCAAAATTATGCCCACGGCACACACTTTGAATCACATCTAACGAGTTTTGTAATGGCCCCGGCCCCACAGGACGATGCATACTATTTAAAGTGTCATCAATGGCACGAAAATCGCCCGCTGGATAATGATCCCAATCAATATTAATGACAGTTTCAAGTACATTATCACGCTGAGCATCACAAATATGCGTTGCCCAGCCGATACCATAAGCACCTGCTGCGGTCATAATCGAGCCGGTTAACCCAGTAAACAAACCAATGGCGCCACGGTCAGCAAGGAAACGCGTCGCACCTACATCTGGATACAAACCAATATTAATCTCAGGCATTGCTAAACGTGAATAAGGTGTTACCAAGCGGAAAGGTGCAGCCATAAACAGACCTAAACCACCACCCATGACATAACCTTCGCCCCAAACCAAAATCGGCTTTGCATAGTTATGCAGCAGCAAATCTAGAGCATATTCTTGTTCAAAGAATTTATTCGCCGTTTCAACTTCATCATTGACCACCAATTGTCGCAATTTGCGTACGTCGCCACCTGCACAAAATGCTTTTGGCGTAGTGGAATCTAACCAAATCGCTTTTACTGCATCATCGTGTTGAAAGTCCTGAAAGACTTCAAGCAACGCTGTACAGATAGATTCATCTAATGCATGAAGCGATTTTGGGCGATTCAGGCGAACAATGCGCCAGCCCTTTTTCGCTTCTTCCACAATCAGATCTGGGTGATAATTTTTTGAAACGGGAGAATAAGTCATGCGTCCAGCTGCCAGTCTATTGGCTCAATGCCATTTTGTTTAAGATAATTATTACTTTTTGAGAACACCTTACAACCAAAAAAACCACCGCGGTTTGCAGCCAAAGGTGATGGATGCGCGGCTTTTAGCACCAAGTGCTTATTTTGGTCAATGCGTTGTCCCTTACGCTGTGCATATGCCCCCCATAAAATAAAGACAATATGCTCACGTTGTTCATTTAAAACATCAATCACATGGTCTGTAAAATCTTCCCAGCCACGTTTTTGATGTGAAGTTGGTTGCCCAGCCTCAACAGTCAGTACCGCATTTAAAAGCAAAACACCTTGTTCTGCCCAGCGTGTTAAGTCCCCATGTTTTGACACAGGTACCCCAAGGTCGGTATTTAACTCATGGAAAATATTACGTAAAGAAGGTGGTAATGCAACCCCCTTTTGTACCGAAAAACTCAAGCCATGTGCCTGATTTGGCCCATGATACGGGTCTTGGCCTAAAATCACCACCTTTACATTTGCCATAGGCGTCGTGTTTAAGGCATTAAAAATTAGCGGATTCGGTGGATAAATCACTTTATCCTGTTTGATTTGTTGTAGCAGAAAGTCTTTTAACTCATCCATGCGAGGGCTAAGCAAAAACTCACTTAGGCCATATTTCCAGCTAGCATCAAGCTGCACTTTAGCGAGTTTTGCTTGTTGCTCTTCTGTTAAAGACATCACTGTTAACCAATCCTAATAAAACCAAATATTTACTTAAATTCTAATTTGTAAATCAACTGCAGGGTTTAAAAATTTTTGACCCTGTTTTAATTTTTCATACATCTGAGTATCGTTCCATTCCGACTGAACCTGTTCGGAGAAGACGATTTGATCTAACTGCAACAACCCCATTTGTGCGTTGTTGATATCTTCTAAGAAGCTTTGCGCATAGCCTGTGTCTGTCTCATGCACAATCACAGAATACACCTCAACATCACCCTCACCATTTTGAGTTTCTGTTGATTTTAGAACTTGTTGTGCTAAGTAAAAGAAGATTCGTGAAAATTGTTCCGCTGAGGGCGATACGGGTAGTTCGACCCAACGTGCACTGAACTGTTTGCAGGCACGAATGTACTCAGCATCATCGTGTTGCCAAAAACAAATCGCGTGATCAAAACTGTCAAATAAGTCTTTAATTACCCCTTTGAGCAAACCGAAATCGTAAACCATTTGTCCATGGTCAAGTTTCGACGCTTTAAGTAATAGTTCGACTTTATAACTGTGTCCATGAATGGAACGTTTGCAACGGTCTGACGTGCAATTACGCACGATATGCGCGTTTTCAAACTTAAATAACTTACGAATTAACATATGTCGTAATGCAATCAAATAATCTATGGGTTCTCAGAGATTATAATGCAAAAGTCTAACAAGAGGCATTAATTTTGCTGTTCAGCACAATTGGGAAAAGGCATCATGAAAATTTAGCGATATTTAAGACCTAAAATGGTGCCATACTGCGAAAAGCCACATATACATCTTTATCTTTTCGCACTAACTCACTGGTAAATTGACGCTTTCTTTCATTTAAAATAATTTCAATTTGCGCTTTAAAATAGTTCGACTGCACACCCAATTGTGAGTTTAAAACTTCTCGATTTTCTGTGCTCACCTGTGCAAATGGCTCCATTGCCCATAAATCATTGATATTTTCAAAATGTTCAAATTTGGCAGCTTTTTGTTGCAAAGCTTGTTCGACTGCATTGACATCTAAACGATCATCCATGGTTGCCAACAAAAATGCAGGAGCGGTATTAATGTTTACCGTTGTTTCATGCGAGGGCAAGCTACTCACATAGGGTGCAATCAGTTTATATTGAGCACCTTCAAAACCACGGACTGATTTCAACTCTTCCACACTATGAAATTTTGCATTTGGCGGTAGTGCCGCATTATTTAAACCACGATAGTACGCCAGTTCAGCTCCCATCGGGCCAGAGGTCTCATCATCTTCATCTTGCCAATCGATCACAGCTTGACTTAATTCTGCGGGTAAACCAACACGCTGCAATATTTTTTCAAACCATAACTTTGCTTTGTCATTTACCACACCCTCCTCTGAAACCAGACTATTGAGGTTAAATTTGCCAGATTCATCTTGGAGCACACCTGCAACAGTTCCACCTTCCACTGGAAAAGCAGGCATGGGCTGAGCCCAATTTTCTTGTAAATGATCCACCTGCCCTGCATTTTCAGCATCATTTACCAGAAGTTCGGCAAAAAATGCTTCGGCACTTTTCGCATATAACATCGATTGATTTTGGCGCATCACGTAGGCGGTATTTTCAGAAGTATTGGCTTGTTGTTTTGCGATGCCTGCTGCAACAATGGTTGCCAAAGCCACCATCATCAGGATGGTTAATAAAGCAATGCCGCGTTGCTGTTTCATAAGCAACTCCGAACTTCAAATGACCCCACAACCTGACCGTTAACCATTCTTATTTTTATCCAATAAAAAATCAGTATTTAACAAACTGAATAGCCATTCATAGTCTGTCCCATCGACTGTGAGTTGCATCCTAATGCCGCGTGGTAACAGTTGTATGGTTTTTTCATTATTCAGATCTGCAGCTGAATCTGGCCAACTGTCCAACTCATTTGGATTGAGTACCGTGATTTTATATTGTTCAATATTATCCAGTAAAACACTCGAATCTGGCTGATCATGCCCCGTTTGGTTGAGATTTTTAAATTTTAGCCGATACAATTTTTTTTCATCAGCTTTGTATTGATATTCCACTCGCTCGTCAGGTGCAATGCCCTGATTTAATGGATCAGTGACACCTGTCTTACTGAAATTAAATCGGCCATTTTGCAATACTAACGCTGGTTGAATATCTCCATTAATATTGGCAGTTAAGGGCACAGCTTGTACTGTGTCTCTGAGAATTTGCTGATGGGCATCTTGCAACTGACTAAGCCTTGCCTCATGGGTTGCGTTTCGTTCCTTCACTTTCGAGACATAATCAAAAACCTTCCAACCCAAAGCAGACAGCACTGCGAAAATAGCAATCGCAACCAAAAGCTCAACTAAGGTAAATCCTGCTTGATTCTTCATTCCTTGCTGTACAAGCACAGGCATATCTTGAGATGTACGTTTTTTTCTAGTTATTATTTTCATCCAACGGAGCCTTATAGTTAAAGAACACCAAACTGCTAATCCCTGCTTCAACATCGCCTGTTTCAGCATTCATCAAACTCACTTGGATATCAATCCGTTGTACATTTGGACTAATGGTGGCTTGGGCTTTTTTGTCAATTTGCCATTGTTCGCCTTGTTCAGTGACTTGTTTAGATGCAGTACCCGTCATCCATTCACGATTGATTTCCATCTTAGCGATTTCATTCAACGCGACAAATTGTGCTTTATTTCTTAAAATTGCGTGTGCTGTCGACTGTGTATATTGCATCGCAACATTAGACAAAGCCATTGCCGCAGTCGCAAAAATCGCCAATGCCACCATGACTTCAAGTAGCGTAAACCCTTTAGCCCGCATTAACTTTCCCTAAATGATCGATTTCGATTTCATTACCAATGGGACGTTCTTCAAAATAAAACTGTATACGCACAGGCTTTACCTCACCATTGCCCAACCAAATCAACTTGGGTGCATTGGTATTTAACAAATCATCATTATTGGCATTTGCATACTGCTGATCTAAAGGCTGAATCGTAAAAGAGACATTTTCAGGTAATACTCGGGTTTCAAAATCTTTATAGTTTTGCCATTTATTATTCTGATTTAAAATACTATTTTCTACACGTTTTTGTTCTGGTAAATATTCTTGTACCGCATAGCTTTGCGTGTTGACATCCGTTCCAGCGTTTTGCTGTAAGGCCAATATCAAAGCTTGATCATTTGCATCGCGTAAAATTCGTTTCAGATCCATCACAAACACTTCGCGTGCTTGCATGGCTTTGCGTTGATCTGTTCCACCGATATTCAAAAGCACCAATGAGGCCATGATGCCCATAATCACAATCACCACCATCAATTCTACGAGGGTGAAGCCACGAACCGATGATGGTGATGCTATTTTCATAAGCAGCCTTTAAGCGAATTGAGCAACCGCATGCACTTGTTTTGGTAAGGCCAAGGCTTGATCAATATAAGCAACCCGCAAGGTGTCTCTTGAACCCAAATAACGCTGATAAAAACTAGAGTTCAAAATTGCTGCAGCACCATGTGTAAGTGACCAAATCGAAGCAAGATAATCACGTACTGGCATGCTACTTTGAATCGACTCCAAGTAACGCTCAGTCATACGAATGATCAATCGTAGGCGTTGTTTGCGCACTTGATATAGTTCACTAAACAAGTGCTGAATACCCACACCCGTTGTCGATAAACGCTCTTCAATTTGGTGAAACAACACTGTACGTTCTGGGTGATGTAAGTGATGCAACATAAAGAAAGCAAGGTGTTCAGGAAAAGCTTTGTCGGTGTCTTTAATCATTTCCAATAACATGCGTTCATTACGAATAATGAGCAACATATATAGTTCATCTTTACTTTGGAAATGTTTATATAACGTCCCTTTTGCCAAGTCGAGTTCTGCCGCTAGCGCATCTAGTGTCATCCCTGCTTCGCCATTTTCCAATAGCAGTTGCTCTGCCACTTGGAAAATTAATGCTTCTCTTGCTCTAAACTGAGCTTGACGATCCATCTTCACCCTATACTCTCTTACTCTTATATCAATTCAAATTATTTACTTAAGATTGAGGAGATTTTCAAAGTTTTGCATTGTAATGAAAGCCATCTCTTCAATTGACTTATCATATACATCACTTAAGGCTTTGGCTACATAGGGAACGTATTTTGGTTCATTAGACTTTCCTCTATAGGGCATCGGTGCAAGGTATGGACTATCAGTTTCAATCAGCACTCGATCCAATGGTACTTGCTTGGCCACATCACGCAAATCTTGTGCATTTTTAAAAGAAACAATGCCTGAAAATGACACGTAATATCCACAATCTAAGACAGCTTTTGCCGTTTCCCAATCTTCAGTAAAACAATGCAAAATACCGTGAGTAGATTTCTCTGCACGGATAATATCCACCGTATCATGCTTTGCAGAACGGGTATGTACAACCACCGGTTTTTTTACGGCTTGCGATGCGTGAATATGACGGGCAAAGCATTCTTTTTGCTCTGCAATAAAGTCTGTACTATGAAAATAGTCCAGCCCTGTTTCACCAATCGCCCAAACCTTTTCAGCTTGTGCTAATTCAATGAGATATTCTTCTGTTGCCCGAGCCATCGTTGCAGGATCTTCACATGGGTGTACCCCAACGGAATAACCTACATCGGCATGACGTGCAGCAATTTTTGAAAGTTCGATATGGTCATCTAGATCAACCGAGATACTCATAAATTTTGAGACCCCGGCTTGACGAGCCTGATCCAATGCAAGATCTAAATTACCCTCATAAGGGCTTAAGTCGAGCATGGTTAAATGGCAATGGGTATCTACAAACACAATATGTACCTACAAGTCTTCACTGTTGTAACTACATAGTGTAACTTCTACGCCCCTCAGATTTAAGCCCTGCAAGTAAACGTTCTGCTTCTGTTTTGAAATAAACGCCTTTTTCGCCGCTTAATTGAATTCCAAAGCCTTGTGGTTTAATGCCATTTTGCTTTTGCGAAATCCAAATCACTTTTCCTGTCAAAGGAATTTTTATACTTTGTTCAGGCAAAGTCGCCAATAAGAAAACCTCATCACCCATTTTCACAGCTTGCTTTGATGGTACAAATAAACCGCCACCAACGACATAAGGCATGTAGCTCGCAAAAAGTGTTTCCACATCTGGAATATTAGCGTGAACAATCCCGCCCATACGTGGTTGCATGATGTTTCCCCTTAATTAAACATTCATCAGTTTGATGCAAAGCTCATCTACGACCAGATTCCCCTGTACGTTCTGCTCGATGAACCGCTTAGACTGATGTAATTCTGTATAAATCCCAAAGAGTGTTTCGAGCGAATATTGCTCTGCCAACACTCCAAAATCCAAATCTATATTTTTTATGGATTGATTTAGCTTGACACAAATTATATCGGACAACAAGTATTCAAACATTTGACTAAAATCACTAAAACTCAGAGCTTTATTCCACTTGGTCGCAATTGCCATCGGCATGTTTTTTTGTGTCACAAGTTTTTGCCAATCTTGTAGAAACTCTTGGCGCATATTTAGCCATTCACTACTTGCCAATGAAATTGCTTGTAATGGCATTTGACTAGCTAAGTTCATGAGAACTTTGCGCTGGGTTTCACCACTATCGGGCAAATGCTGCTGTAAATATTGCTGTGATTGTTCGGGTTCAATACGATCCAATGCATAGTGCTGCATACGACTGCGAATGGTTGCCGGCAATTTCAAATAATGCTCTGCCAACAACATAATCACAATCCGCTCACCCGGCTCTTCTAGCGTTTTCAGCAACGCATTCGATGACGCAATGTTTAATGCTTCAGCGGGCTCAATCAGCACAACTCGCCAACCGTCTACGGTTTGCTGCACAAAGGGCAATAAATCACGAACTTTTTCGATTTTAATTTTGGCGTTTTGCTTTTTATTGTCTTCATCTGTGCTGATGTGGACAAAATTTGGATGTGTATCTGACTTTAACCACTGGCAACTCCCACACTCACCACATGGCTCAGTCCGCTCATCACGTTTTTGACACAGCACCCATGCAAGAAATTGTTTTGCAAATGCCTCTTTACCACAGCCTTTTTTGCCATACAAAAGCACGCCATGTCCCAGTTGTGGAAAACGGCTGGTTAATGTATTCCATGTATTTTGCTGCCAAGGGTACACTTGCGCCACAATGTCGTTTTGCATAAATCGTTAAACCTTATTCGAAGTTTGAAACATCCATTTGGTTCAAACGATCAAGGTCAGCTTGAGTGTCTACGCCCGGTGGTAGGTTCGCTTCTGCCACAGCAATGGCAATACGGTGACCATTTTCCAAAACGCGTAATTGTTCAAGGCTTTCTAATTTTTCGAGTACACCCATATCCCAAGTGACATATTCTTGAAGGAGTTTTACGCGGTATGCATAAAGACCTAAATGACGAAAAGCTTGATCATGCAAGGTTTGTTCAGCTTGCTTTGCACCATCACGGTCATACGGAATAGTCGCGCGGCTGAAATACAGCGCTTGATTGTGCTTTGACATCACCACTTTGACGATACTGTCACGTTGAAACTCATCTAGACTATGAATCGGCTCACAGAGCGTCGACATCGAACATGTCGGCTGATCTACAAGTAATTGTGCAACTTGTTTTACCAATTGAGCGGGAAGCAAAGGTTCATCACCTTGCACATTGACAATAATGTCATCACTCGCCCAACCTTTGATGCGTGCAACTTCACTTAAACGATCTGTCCCTGATGGATGCTCTGCAGAGGTCAGTACCACATCAACCCCTTCCGCACGACATACTGCTGCAATACGCTCATCATCTGTAGCGACACAAAGATCATCGAATCCTGCAACTTTTTTGGCTTGATCGACCACACGTAAAATCATCGGACGACCATGAATTTCAAGTAAAGGCTTACCCGGTAAACGTGAACTTGAAAAACGTGCAGGAATAACAATATGTTTCATAAATTAAATGCCTTCGGGAAGTTTCAGACCCAGTTTTTTCAACTGCGCATGCAAAGTTTCATAACACGCAGGTGACAACACTGCATCTACAGGAACAACCCATATTTCTCTTTTAAAATCTGGATTATTTTTGAGGATCGCTAAAATTTTAACTGCATCTTTTTCAGTGGTAATGATGGGATTGGCATCTTCAAACTGCAAATCACTCAGTTCATATTCATAATGATCTGGGAATTCATGACATTGAAATTGATGAATCCCCATATTTTCTAAGGTTTTATAAAAGCGTTGCGGAAAGCCGATACCCACCACAGCATAAAAATCTTTACTTGCATCAAATATCGTCACAAGATCTTTATTGAGCAAATAAGGCTGCGCCGCTTCTAAGTGCATATTCAGTGGAGAACTTGGATCTGCTGAATGCTCAATGACCGTTCCAGTGGCAAGGCGCTTTTTCGGTTCACGCAAATAACCTTCGGGTAATAATTTTTCATTGCCTAAACCACGGTTATTATCCAGTACGATCCACTCCAACTGACGTTGAAGCGCCCAATGCTGCAACCCATCATCGCAGATGATCAAATCCAATTCATGCTTAGATAGCAGCAACTCAATACTTTGCTGGCGATTTGGACCGACTGCCATCGGCACGCCAGTAGATTGAACGATTAAGCTCGGTTCATCACCCACGATTTCAGCCGTCGAATCTAAATCCACATAGGCCGGAAATGGTCCTTGACCACCATAGCCACGACTGATCACACCAACACGCAGCTTTAAGCTATTTAAATAACTGACCAAGTGAATGAGCAATGGGGTTTTACCACTTCCACCCACTGTGATGTTTCCAATGACCATGACTGGAATAGGCGCTTTATAACTTTGCTTAATACCTGATTGATAGAGTTTTTTATTGAGTAAAAAGCCGCCACGATAAAGCCATGACAAAGGTCTAAACACAACGAGCCACTTTGCCTGTTCATTCCAAGCATCCTGAATCAATTGTGCAAAAGACATGACTTAATTTTCCTCAAAATTACGCTGATGAAGTTGGTAATATGCACCACGTTGTGCCATCAGTTCCGCATGTGAACCTTGTTCAATAATACGCCCTTTATCCATCACCACAATACAGTCTGCATTTTCAATGGTCGATAAACGATGCGCAATCACGATCGTGGTACGATCTTGCATCGCAGCGTCAAATGCTTGCTGAATGAAAAATTCAGACTCGTTATCTAGCGCACTGGTCGCTTCATCTAAAATTAAAATCGGTGCATTTTTCAAAATCGCACGCGCAATCGCAATACGTTGACGTTGACCACCAGACAGGTTTAAACCTTGCGCACCCAATGGAGTGTCATAACCTTGCGGTAAATCCATAATAAAATCATGTGCAAATGCAGCTTTAGCAGCAGCAATGACTTGTTCATCTGTTGCATGCTCGAGTTGGCCATAAGCAATATTTTCACGCACAGTACGGTTAAACAAAACCACTTGCTGATTCACCATCGAAATCTGAGTACGCAAGCTATTGAGTTCTATGTCGTGAATATCATGCTGATCAAGCAACAATTGTCCTGAGGACACCTCTTGATAACGCACCAACAGATTGACCAGTGAAGTTTTACCTGCACCTGAACGCCCAACCAATGCAACGGTTTGCCCTGCATTCACTTTTAAATTGAAGTCATGAATCGCATGGTGACCATCGGCATAGACCAAATTAACATTTTTAAATTCGACATCGCCTTTCAAAGCAGGCTTAAGCGTGCCGTTATTTACTTCTTCAGGCATATCAAGCAATTCAAAAACTGAATAAGCTGCTGCCATGCCTCGTTGTAGTTTTTCGTTGACATCCGTCAAGGTTTTAATTGGCTTACTCAGCATACCTGCGGCAGTGATATACGCTACAAACTCACCCGCGGTTGTATCTTGTAAAATCTCTGGGCGTAGCGCGATATACATCACGATACTGAGCGCGATCGACATAATCAGCTGAACAATTGGGCTATTGAGCTGCTGCACCACAACCATTTTTAAGCCGCGGCGTAAGTTCTCCATTGAGCTTTCATAAAAACGTTTTTGTTCATAATCTTGCCCTGCAAAGCCCTTCACTACCAAGTTGCCTTGTACTGTCTCTTGCACCACATGGTTAACGTCACCCATGGTACTTTGTACTTGCATGGATAATTTACGCATGCGTTTCGACGCTTTACGGATGATCAGACCAATAATTGGGCCAAAAATCAAAATACACAGGGTTAAACGCCAATTGGTATAGAGCAAATAACCCAATAATGCGATGGTAATCAGACCCTGTTGTACAATCGTTTTCAGTGACTCAGACGATGCCGCCGTCAACTGTTCAACGTTATACATAATTTTTGCAGTGATATGACCGCTCGAATTATCTAAATAATATTGCGAAGGCAAACGCATGAGTTTTGCGAACACTTGCTGACGAATATTAAAAATTAAGTTTCGAGAAATCACTGCGGTAAAATATCCCCCCATGAACAAACCGAGTCCACGGAAGAACATCAATAAAACCACCAAGAGTGGAAATAAGGTTGTAAAGCTTTGATCTTTGTTTTGAATGGCTTCAATAATGCGCTCCAATAATTTTGCGACAGAAACTTCTGTCGCAGCATTAATACCGAAACCAAGCAAAACCAGCAGGCCGATTCCCCAAAAAGGTTTTAAATAACTTAATAGGCGTAAATAGACCTTAAAATCGTGCTTCACTAATAACCTCGAGTTGGAACTTTAGTACTGATGTTGACATTCACAAATCCAAGTTGACCTGCAACATCCATCACCCGAATCACATCTTGATGTGTTGCTTTTGCATCTGCTGCAATCACAAACATTAAATCACGACGATCATTGGCTGTCTGTTTAATTGCAGTATTCAAATCAGAGACTTCTTTACTGGCCAATGACTGACCATTGACAGAATAGTGACCTGATGAATCCACTACAACTTCAATCTTTTGATCATAGTTTTTAGGCGGTACACCCTGTGCATCTGGCAATGTCAGGTTCATTCGACTCACCTGGTTAAAGGTGGTCGAGAGCAACAAGAACACCAAAATGAACATCAAACAGTCAATCATCGGTGTAAGGTTGATATGAATATCTTCAACCTGACGACGTTTAAATTTCATGCGCAGTCTCCACTCAGCTGGCTTTCTGAATGTCCTGACTTTCTACTTCAGGTGTTTTTTTATAAAACAAAGCGGCATGAAATAATGTCGACTGCTGTTCTAACTCAGCCACATATTCCTGAACCAAACGTTGGAAATAGCGATGCGCAAATAATGCAGGCACAGCAATTAACATACCGGCAGCAGTGGTAATCAAAGCCTTAGAAATACCTGGCATCATCAACACTGGATCACTATTGGTGCCTATATCAATCATTAAGAATGCTTCAATAATACCGATCACCGTACCCAACAAACCCAGTAACGGTGCAACAGCGCTTAAAGTGCCCAAAAAGTTAATATTCTTTTCTAAATAACCAATTTCTTGTGACGCAGTCACTTCCATTTGCGCACGTGCATATCGCTCGTTTTGATCTTTACTGGCATAACCTGCGCCCAAGACACGACCCAATGTACTTTGCTGTAAAGTTGGACTTTGCTTTAACTGCTGCACTACATCTTTCACCGATGTGTTTACATTCATCATCAAATCTTTTGGCAACACCATTGATTTCTTTAAACGAATAAAGCGCTCAATGGTAATGGCTACCGTAAAGATCGAACAAATGACGAGCGGGATCATTAACCACCCGCCCGCTTTGACTAATTCCCACATTTGATTTTCCCCAATAAATCGAATTTAAAAATTATTCAGCTAGACAAATATTTAAAATGCCATCTAGCTCTTCAAGAGTATGGTAGCTAATCACCAGCTTGCCTTTCCCTTGTTTATTATGATCAATTTTCACGTCTGCACTGAAACGATCAGAGAGACGTTGTGTCAGTTGTTGAATGTCTGATGAAACAATTGGTTTAGCTTTTTGTTGTTTTGGTGCATTCAAATCACGAACAAATTGTTCGGTTTGACGTACAGACATACTTTTTTCAATCACCATTTCAGCAACTTTAAGCTGATCTTTGGCTTTTAACGTCAAGATCGCACGTGCATGCCCCATATCGAGCAAACCTTGCTGCATAAAGTCTTTGACTTGATCCGCTAAAGACAAGAGGCGTAGCAAGTTACTAATCGTGGTACGTGCTTTACCGACCGTATCGGCAATCTCTTGATGACTTAAACCAAATTCGTCATGGAAGCGTTGTAAAGCCATGGCTTGATCGATTGGGTTCAAATCTTGACGTTGAATGTTTTCAATCAATGCCAAGGCAATTGCCACTTGGTCACTCAAGTCACGAACAATGGCTGGAACTTCGGTTAAACCTGCAAGCTGAGCCGCACGCCAACGACGCTCACCTGCAATAATTTCGTAGGGATGCTTTTCATCTTCAACAGGACGAATCACGATTGGCTGCATGACACCATGCTTTTCAATCGATGCAGCAAGTTCTTGTAAATCTTGTTCTTTAATGAAACGACGCGGTTGATACTCACCACGTTTCAATAAATGCACATCAATTTGTTTTAACTGTCCATGATCTAAAGCTTTTGCTTCGAGCTGTAGTTTTTCTTTTTGGATTGAGCCGAGTAAGGCATCCAGACCACGACCTTTAGCCAGTCCGCGTTTTTTTACGGTCATGCTTTAGTTCCTTTTTTTACTTTGGTTTTTTTTAACATCTCAGCTGCCAAGTTCAAATAAGCAACTGCACCCTTCGAGCTTTTTTCAAAATAAATCACTGGCAAACCGTGCGCAGGCGCTTCAGCCAAACGAATATTACGCGGAATGACCGTGTCATAAAGTTTCTGACCGAAGTATTGTTCAAGCTCAGCAGACACATCACGTGTTAAGGCATTACGCGCATCGTACATGGTACGAAGCACACCCACGATCTCTAGATCTGGGTTTAAAGCTTGCTGAATACGGTCAATGGTTTGGGTTAGGTCAGCCAAACCTTCCAAGGCATAATATTCACACTGCATTGGAATAAGCACAGCACGTACCGCTGCAAGTGCATTGACAGTGATCAAACTTAAACTTGGTGCACAATCGACAATAATATAGTCGAAGTCTTTTTCGACGCTTGCCAATGCTTCACGTAAAATAAACTCACGACCGTCTTGATCCGCAATCGCCAGCTCAACGCCAGCTAAGTCACGGTTTGCACCTAAAACCTTATAGCCCACTTCCGCTTTATAAATAGCAGTTTCAATCGGCACTTCACCAAGTAAGACATCCGTGACTGAATACAACAAATCATTTTTTTGAATGCCCGAACCCATCGTGGCATTGCCTTGTGAATCCATGTCCACAAGTAAAACTCGTTTTTTTAATATGGCTAAAGATGCAGCCAAGTTCACAGCCGTTGTGGTTTTACCTACGCCACCCTTTTGGTTTGCAATCGCAATAATTTGAGCCATGGTAACCCCAGTCCTTTGAAAATTTTAAATACGTTTAAGAAAAATTAAATGACGCTGCTCATCAAGTCGTGGAACTTTTAATGCAACGATATCAATCTTGAAATCACTTTTCAGTGTTTCAACTTCTTCTTCAGGAATTAAGCCTTTCATCGACGCAATAATACTTTGCTCATGCATATACGGTTTAGACGCATCCACAAAATCGGTTAACGATGCAAAAGCACGACTGGTAATCACATCAAACTGACCCAGTTCATTAATGCTGTCTTCATTTTCGACACGTGTTTGTACCGCAATGACATTTTTTAGTTTTAAGTCAGCAATAAATTGTTTTAAGAATCGAATTTTTTTACCGTTGGCATCTAAAAGCACACATTCACGTTCAGGCTGACACAGTGCAATGATCATGCCCGGCATGCCACCACCCGTACCGATATCCAATAAACGACCTGCAGGCAAATCATTTAGGATACTTAAGCTATCCAATAAATGCTTAACCAACATTTCTTTAGGATCACGAATAGCGGTCAAGTTATACGCTTTGTTCCACAGCACTAGGGCATCTTGGTATTTCAGCAATAGATTTAATGCTTCTTCACTCAAATCTAAGCCAAGCTTTTGACTACCTTGCTTTAAGTCTTGAAAAAAAGGATGCATAAAGAAGACATCTCAATAAAAATTAACTGAAGTATACCGATTTCTAAGCCGTGGAACAGTAGCTAACGCTTAGCGAATATGCACTTAATCGTACATACCTTGGCGAATCTGTAGATCTAGATCACTTAAACGCTCAGGTGTGCCAACATCAACCCACGCAGTTTGCATTTTCTCTGCAGAAATTTTTCCATCCAACATGGCTTGTTTCAATAATGGTGCGAGCGGACGCTTACCCGCTTCCAATCCATCAAACATGTTTGGCTGTATAACTGCGATCCCGCTATAGGTGAGTGCCTCGCCTGTATGTTCTTGCTCAAAGGTATAACTACGCCCTGCATCCAAGATAAAATCACCCTTTGGATGTTGCGTTGGGTTAGTCACATAGACCAAGTGTGCCAAGTCATCTTTTAGCTCAACATTGAGCAAGGCTGAAAAATCGTAGGTCGTCCAAACGTCACCATTGACTAAAATAAACGGTTCTGTTCCAAGCAAAGGTAAGGCATTAATAATACCACCGGCTGTTTCCAAGCCTTCTGCTTCACGTGTCCAGCGAATATCCACACCAAACTGCGAGCCATCGCCCAAAGTACCAATCAATATATCTGCAAGCCATGCAGAATTGATGATGATTTCAGTTACGCCAATTTTTTTTAGCTTTTCTATATGCCAAACAATCAGTGGTTTTCCACCCACTTCAAGCAACGGCTTTGGCTTATACAATGTTAAAGGGCGCATCCGATTTCCGAGACCCGCCGCTAAAATCATGGCTTTCATTATGCAACAACCTCATAAGTGCCGTATTTGGCTTCAAATTTCGGCAATACTTTAGCCTGAATAAATTGCATAAAAGGTTGTAATTCTGCATACGGTTTACTTTCTTCGAGTAAATACCACATCACGCGCGGCAAATCTTTGAGATAACCCGACTTACCATCACGCTCAAATAAGCGCACAAAAATACCTAAAATTTTGATATGACGTTGAATCGCCATGAGGTCTGCGTCTTGTTTGAATTGCTCAAAGCTACGACCTTCTTTTGCCGATGAAGGTAGCAAATCATAGAACGTTTTAAACCATGCATAAACGCGATCTGCATTCCACTGCACATAAGCATCACGTGTAATAGAAATCAAATCATAAGTATCTGCACCAATCACAGCATCTTGGAAATCAATCACGCCCTGATCTTGCTCACCATCTAGTACCATCAAATTACGGCTATGAAAATCACGATGCACAATCACTTGAGGCTGAGCCAATGCAGCATTGGCTAAGATAGCAAAGGTACGTTTAATGAGTGCCGATTCTTCTACAGTTGGTTGTACCTGTAAAGATGGCAACAACCAATCCGTTAACAGCTCCATTTCAGAAATCAGCTTTTCATAGGCGTATGCAGGAAAATGAGCAGTACCATCAATTGACTGTAATTGAATCAACTGTTTAAAACTTTGAGCATAATGTGCGTCTACTGTTTGATCATTCAACAACGTGGACAATAAAACATCACCAAAATCTTCTAACAATAAGAAGCCTTGATCGAGGTCTTTGGCCATGATATGTGGTACACGCACGCCATGTGCATCAAAAAATTCATCAATCGACACAAAAGGACCACAATCTTCTTTTTCTGGTGGTGCATCCATGAGCATAAATGTTTTATTATTCAATTTGATTCGTGCATAACGACGGAAGCTTGCATCGCCTGCTAAGAAGTTAATTTCAAATTGATCTGAACCGAGTACAGATGAAATCCATGTTTGTATCAATTGTTCACGTTGTGTATTCATTTGCGATAAATTCTAATACAGGCTGAGTTTTTAAAGTGCTAAGTGTAGCTACTTATCAACTTTTTCTCTATGATGCGACAATAATTAATTGCGATTAAGCATACCTGGTTAATGAGACAAATGAAGCATCAGTTTAAATTTAATCCTTTAGCGACTGCGATCTTAACCCTTCTATGTGGTAGCTCGTTACCAAGCTATGCAGCACCTGTTTCAAACCCGTCCACGGATGACGATACAGAACAACTCAAACAAAGCATTTCAGAAGCTTATCCTGGGCAGCAGTTCTTCGAACAATATTATGTCGATAAGTCTGCACCTGAAGCACAGATTCGCAACACCAATCAATTAAGTTCTGCATTTTGTACTGGCACGTGGATTACCCCTGTTGCGCCAACGACAAAAGCGGTCGCACCTGAAGATGCAACCTCTACCATTACCGCTGACTATGGTCATTTTGACCCGAATGGCGACTCCATTCTTGAAGGTAATGTTCTGATTGACCAAGAAGGTCGTCAAATTCGTGCCGATCAAATCAAAATTGATAAAACCCAAACCTACGCCAATGCTTCTGGCCGCGTGCAAATGGCGCAGTCTGGGCTAATTTCTCAAAGCGATTCAATTGATTACAATTTAAAAACCCAACAAGGTGATTTAAATAACAGTTTCTTTATTGCTGAACAGCAGCATGCGCATGGTCGTGCTGAAAAAATTTCGCGCACTTCAACAGAAACCCTAGAATTAGAAAATGCGGTTTATACCACTTGTCCACCCGATGAAAAACCAACGTGGAAAATTCAAGCAGACAAAATTAAGCTGAATCAAGAAACTGGCCGCGGTGAAACCAAAGGTACAACATTATATGTAAAAAACGTACCTGTGATGGCTGTGCCCTATTTCAACTTCCCGATTGATGACCGTCGTACCACTGGTATTTTGACCCCGAGCTTTGGTTTTACCAATGACGGTGGTATTGAGCTTGCAGTACCTGTATATTTAAACCTTGCGCCAAACTATGATGCTACGGTAACACCACGTTATATTGCAGACCGTGGCGCAATGATGGAAGGTGAATTCCGTTATTTGACCAAAAACTTTGGTTCAGGGATGGTGTGGGGTGGTTATTTACCATCCGACCAAAAGTATGACGATCAAGATCGTAAAGACTTACATTTCCTCCATAACTGGAAAATTAACGATCAATTCACGACAAATTTAGAATATAACTATGCATCTGATAAAGACTATTTCTCAGATCTCAATAATAATCCAAACTCAAAAACTGACCTGAACTTACGCCGTGCATGGGAACTCAATTATAAAAATGGTATCCCCGGCCTAAAAGCACAGCTTAAAGTTGAAGACTTCCAAACTCTAGATAAAACCGTCAGTGATGAAGACCGTCCGTATGCGCGTTTGCCGCAATTCCTACTGAACTACAAGACTGGTAATCCGCTCGGCTTACAGTACGAATTTAACAACGATACAGCATATTTTAAAAAGAATCTGCGTGGCGATAATATTCCGCAAAACAATGGTGATGCGACAATGTATGAGCCAAGTGGTGCACGTATTTATAACGACTTTAGTGTGCGTTATAACTATCGTAACCCATGGTCTTTTGTAATTCCAGAAGCAACGATTCGTAACGTAAACACGATTTACGATCAAGATACTGTTGATCGTGCCAATACAAATAACAATCACTCTAGTAGTGAAAGTAAATCGGTCATTGTACCGCAATTTACTTTAGATGCGGGTCTTGTGATGGAGCGCGAAGGTCGTTATCTACAAACTTTAACGCCACGTTTCTTCTACGCGTATTCTCCATACAAAAACCAAGACACTAACCCAAACTTTGACTCAACCACAGCATCAATTAACTATGACCAGTTGTTTAGCCCGCGTCGTTTCTACGGTAATGACCGTTTAGAAGACAACAACTTCGCATCTCTAGGTTTAAGCTATAGTTTATTTGATGATGTTGGTCTTGAGCGTTTAAAAGCCAGCGTTGGTCAAAGTTTCTATTTTGAAGACCGTCGTGTCACACTGAACAACGTCTCTGATAAATTTGATACCGAACGCCATACCGGCCCTGTCGTGAGCATTTCTAGCCAATTATCTGACAGCATCAGTGTCAATGCCAATTCAGCATGGATGGCGAATGGTGATAATGCTCAGCGCGATATTCAAATGTATTACACAGGAAATAAAGGCAATTTATACAATGTCGGTTATTTCTATCGTAAAGACATTCCTAATCGCCAAGACAGCTATGACCAAGCAGTAGCATCGTTTATTCAACCTATACACAATAACTGGCGTATTATTGGTCATGCACAATATGACCTCGACAACAGTATTGCGCGTGAATATTTACTTGGTGTGAACTACGAGTCATGCTGCTGGGGTGTTTCAGTTTATGGTCGTTCGTACTATAACGATTTAGATGATGTAACATCTTCAGATGTTAAACCAAAACGTGCCATTATGGCGGAGTTCACTCTAAAAGGTTTAGGTGGCTTCAACAATAAATTAACCTCTTTGCTTGAAAACCGAGTGTTGGGTTTTAACAATATTAATCAATCTTGGACAGAACGTTAATGAAGACAAAACAGTTAAAACAAATTTTTAAAGCGTCAGCCTTGGCACTTTGCATATCGACTTCTGTATCTGTATTTGCTGCTGCGCAACCTAAAGATGAAATTGTAGCTGTCGTTGACAATAGCGTGATTCTACGTAGTGATCTTGATCAAAGCATTGCCGAGATCACTCATCAATTTCAAGCAAAAAAACAAACCGTCCCACCGACTGAATATTTGCAGCAACAAGCTTTAGAACAGCTGATTTCGCGCCAAGCACAGCTTGAACAGGTTAAACGATATAATGTCAAAGCGGATGAAAAATCGCTCAATGAAGCCGTACTTAAAGTTGCAAAAGACGCCGGCTCTCCAAGCTTAGAAGCATTTCAGCAAAAATTAGATGCTGTTGCGCCAAATACCTATGCAGGTTTACGTGCACGCATCGCTGAAGACATCGCTTTACAACGTCTACGCCAACAGTTGGTCACTTCTCGCATTCAAATCAGTGACCAAGATGTGAAAAACTTCTTAAGCTCACCACAAGGTCAAGCAGCACTAGGTAATCAAGTTCATGTCTTACATGTACGCGTTGCTAGCAGTGATAATGCCGTTAAAATCGCGGAAGACATTCGTAAAGAACTTGCAGCAAGCAACGATGTAAAAGCAATTACTAGCAAATACAGCACCAAAGACATTAAAGTTGACGGTGCCGATATGGGCTTCCGCAACTTATCTGATATTCCAGATGAACTTGCTGCACGTGTAGCACCTTTGCAAGTTGGTCAAACCACTGAACTAATTTCAGTACGTGATGGCGTTCATGTTTTAAAATTGGTCGACCGTAAAAGTGGAGAACAAAAAGCCATTGTTCCTCAATACCAAACTCGCCATATCCTGATTCAACCATCTGAGGTCGTGAGTCCTGAAAATGCCAAGCAAATGATCGACAACTTGTATAATCGCCTGCAAAAGGGTGAAGATTTTGCGGTCTTGGCTTCAACGTTCTCGAATGACACTGGTTCTGCTGCCAATGGTGGTAGTTTAGGTTGGGTTAGCCCAGGTGTGATGGTTCCAGAATTTGAAGCAATGATGAAATCAACAGCGAAAGGTGAAATCAGCAAGCCTTTTCAGTCACAGTTTGGTTGGCACATCCTTCAAGTGACCGATACACGTCAACAAGATATGACACATGAAGTACAAGAACGTATGGCCCGTCAGATTTTAGGTGAGCGTCAATTTGACACTGAACTGGACAGCTGGTTACGTGAAATTCGCAACAATGCCTATGTTGAAATTAAAGATCCTACTCTAGATCGTAAAAAGAAATAAGTGAATAAACAAAAAACCAGCTTCGGCTGGTTTTTTTATGTCGATTCTTATCATCATTCAGCACTTTAGTAATTATTACATACCCTTTGTGAAAACAATCTACTCTTTTATAGGCAAAAAAAACCTCCCATTTGGGAGGTTTTTTTAATTCAATTAACGATTGTTGTTTTCGTCGTCTTGAGCATCTTCAAATTTAGTTTCGCCATCAAAACCAGCATTTTGACCGCCGAAACCACTTTGACCACCGAAGCCACCTTGACCACCAAAGCCACCTTGAGAGCCAAAACCACCTTGACCACCGAAGCCACCTTGACCACCGAAGCCACCTTGACCACCGAAACCACCTTGACCACCGAAGCCACCTTGGCCACCGAAGCCACCTTGTTGACCGCCGAAGCCGCCTTGTTGACCACCGAAGCCGGCAGCGCCTTGAGCACCAGCAGGAGCACCAGCAGGACGTGGGTTACGTGCTGGAACAACAGTTGAAATAGCATGTTTGTAAACCATTTGGCTTACAGTATTTTTTAATAAAACAACGTATTGGTCGAAAGATTCAATATGACCTTGTAATTTAATACCGTTGACAAGGAAGATCGACACAGGAATACGTTCTTTACGGAGAGAATTTAAGAACGGATCTTGTAAAGTTTGACCTTTAGACATGTTATAACTCCAAAAAATAATAAAAATCAGCGCAAAAGCTACCTTTACTTTTCAATTAAAAATTATCAAAAAGGTAGTCTGTAAATTTTGCTTTATCCGTAGCACTTTCGCAAGTCTTCTTGAGCCTGCTGCGCAGTTAAATATGTAGTAAATTTATGCGTTTCTTGCAAAGATCTTAACCAAGTATATTGACGTTTTGCAAGTTGTCGTGTTGCAAAAAGTGCCTTATCCTCCATTTCACGCTGTTTTTCGCTACTTTGATCACTATTTTTCAAAAAATCTAAAGCTTGACGATATCCAACTGAGCGCATAGAGGGTAAATTTTCATCTAAATCGTATTTTTCAATGAGAGCTTTCACTTCATTTAAAAATCCAATTTCCCACATTATTTTTAGACGTTGAGCTATACGCTCATGTAATTCTAATCGGTCTGGCAATAATGCGTAATTATGAAAATTGTAACGGTATGGTACGTTTTTAGGTTGCTCAGCTTGTAACTGCGTAATGGGTTTACCTGTTAATTTAAAAACTTCGAGCGCACGAATGATCCGTTGCTTATCACTCGGTTTAAATTTTTCACCTGCCAATGGGTCGACATTGCACAATTCTGCATATACAGCATCCCAACCTTGCGACTCAGCTTTGGCTTCAATTTCAGCACGTACAGCATAGTCTGCACTTGGTAAATTTGAAGACAACCCTTCCAATAAAGCTTTGTAATACAACATCGTACCACCGACTAAAATCGGTGTTTTACCTCGGGCATGCATATCATCAATCAGCACACAGGCATCTTCCACAAAGTTCGCTGCCGAATACACTTCTAGCGGACTGATAATATCAATCAAATGATGTGGATATTTCTCCAACTCAGCTTTACTCGGCTTGGCCGTACCAATATCCATATCCTGAAAAACCAAAGCAGAATCGACAGAAATTAATTCGAATCCACCTTGCTCGTATAACTCACATGCCAAGGCGGTTTTACCGCTTGCAGTTGGTCCCATTAAGTTGATGACCGGCAATTGATTTGACATGTAAAACTACTCTCCCCGAGCAAAAAGTTTATCTAGCTGTGCCAATGGAAACGCACGCCACGTCGGACGTCCATGGTTACATTGGCTGGCAAATTCAGTTTGTTCCATCTGACGCAGTAATGCATTCATTTCAGATAGACTTAAAATACGGTGTGCGCGTACAGCGCCGTGACAGGCCATGCCTGCCAATATTTGATCCCGCTTTTGTAGCAACCCTGCAACCTGATCACTTGGGTCTAAATCATTTAATAAATCTGGAATCAACGCATCAAAGTCTGCTTTATGCAAAATGGCAGGAACACCACGAACAATGACTTGCTCATCGCCATATTGGTCTATTTCTAAACCTAGGCGTGCCAATTGTTCTTTGAGCTCATCGACGCGCATCGCTTGCATCCGACTGATACTGACGACTTTAGGAATCAGCAATTGCTGTGATGTCCAAAACTCAGGTTTATCCCAAGCCGTTTTCATTTGTTGTAAAACAATGCGCTCATGCGCAGCATGCATATCAACAATGATTAAACCTTCGGTGTTTTGGGCCAAAATATAAATACCATGCAATTGCGCAATGGCAATCCCCAAAGGATGCTCATCGACTTTCTGCTGAATATGTTCAGCCAAAGAAGTATCAGGATCATTTGTAGACTCAGTTTGACGTAAAGGCGCTAAATAACTTTGCAATGCATTATTGAGCTGTCTGGAACCCGCTATATTTGACTGATATCCGGCGCTATTGATCGATACATTTGAATTTTGCTGTGTATCCCCTTCTTGCCCTGTTGACGCATGATTTGACGCATATTGCACAGCAGTTGGCGAACTAAAATCAGTAAGCCCGCCTGCGATCTCTGGACTGACAAAATTTGTGCCTTGCTCTGCAACTGGCTGAGGTTGATGTAATGAAAATTGTTCCTGATGACGCGGCTGCGGAATAATATTTTCGTGTGCCTGCCCATCAAGTTTCATTGCAGATGACAATTCGGCGGTCGCGGTTTGAAATTGCGCTAATGTCGATTTGGCAAAATGACGAACAAACTCATGTACTTCACGTTGATTTAGAAACCGAATTTCATGCTTGGTCGGATGCACATTCACATCGATATTTTCAGGATCAACTTCCATAAATAACAAATAAGCCGCATGTTGATGTCCATGCAAAATACCGTCATAGGCCATGCGAAGTGCATGTGAAACTGTCTTGTCTTTTACGATACGTCCATTCACATAGACATATTGCATATCGGCTTGTGCACGTGCATCTGAAGGATGACCCAACCAACCGCTAAGACGCATATTGACGCTATCAGCATCCATCCAGTACGCATTTTCAGTGAATTGACGGCCTAATAATTGTTGCACCCGCTGAAAACGGAGCGCGCCACTGTCTGCAATTGGCAAGTTCAGCTTAATACTATTGTTATGTTCAAGGACAAAACGAATATCAAAATGGGTCAGTGCCAAACGACGGACAATTTCTTCGATATGTCCAAACTCAGTCCCCGGTTTTTTGAGGAACTTACGCCGTGCAGGCACATTAAAAAATAAATCTTGCACACGGATGGTGGTGCCTTGCGTCGCTGCCACAGGTTGAATTTCTTGCGAATCAAATGCGGTACCATTTACTTCGACCTGATAGCCTACACCGTCATCATTTTGGCTACTGGTCAAAGTCAAACGAGACACCGCAGCGATCGAAGCCAAGGCTTCCCCACGAAAACCTAGACTTACAATGGCATGTAAATCTTCAGCAGTTTGGATTTTACTGGTGGCATGGCGCATGACCGCCAAAGGTAAATCTTCAGGATGGATGCCCCGACCATTGTCTATAATTTCAATCAGTGTACTGCCGCCTTGTTCAATACGAACAATCAGCTCAGTCGCCCCTGCATCAATGGCATTTTCCAGTAATTCTTTGACCACAGAAGCGGGACGTTCAATCACTTCCCCTGCGGCAATTTGGTTGGCTAAGGCAGGATCAAGCGTTCGAATGCGGCGGGCACTGATTTCATTCAGCATGGTTAAATTTTTGCTCCAAAGCGTTTTGCAAAGTTTCTGAAGAAGAGCTTAAAGTCGCTTTACGGGTGGTTTCATCCGCAGACTTTTCAATATTAATAATTAAATCAGCCGCAGGGATTTCGTCGCCCCCTTTAGACGGCCATTCAAATAAAAATAGGGCGTTCTGCGTTTCTAAATAATCACGGATACCCATAAGCTCAAGCTCATAAGGGTCATTCAGACGGTATAAATCAAAATGAAAAATATCTTGTCCTTGAATATTGTAAGGTTCAACCAATGTATAGGTTGGACTTTTTACCGCACCTTGATGACCCAAGTGTTGTAAAAAATAACGTGTTAACGTGGTCTTTCCTGCACCCAAGTCACCAATTAAATACGCTACACCCGTCGTAAAATGCGTCGCCAGTACGGTAGCTAAGTTTTGGGTATCGACTTCACTATTAAGTTCCAGACTGAATGAATACTGCATATTACTCACAACATGTACATAAGAATTAAATATGATAGCATCGCACTGGCTAAAATGGATATGTTCACACTATAGATTGAGCATTTTTCATGATGTGTTCTCTGCTTTATTTGCTCAGTTTTTAGATCTTTCTTCATGCACAGTTTTGAATTTACTCCCCCAATGATCAATGGTGTTAGTGCCAGCAAAGTCTTCCTTGACGGTCAACACACACAAGCCTCTACCGTCTATGCATATTTGTGTGAGCAATTTCCTCATATCCAAGCAGTGGAGTGGCAACAACGATTTAAGGATGGTTTAGTCTATGCTGCAGATGGTGACGCTTTAACGATAGACAGTCCTTTTGAAGCAAATCGTCATGTTTATTATTATCGATTCTTAGCGCATGAAATCCATGTTCCCTTCGAGCATCAGATTTTATTTGAAAATGATCATTTCATCGTGGTCGATAAACCGCATTTTCTCACCATGAGTCCGACCGGTCAGTATGTACAAGAAACCTTGTTGGTTCGACTCAAAAAACAAACGCAGCTTGAACACCTAACACCGATTCATCGTTTAGATCGTGAAACTGCCGGCCTAGTTCTCTTCTCCAAATGTGTCGAAAGCCGTGGGCTATATCAACAGATGTTTGCCACTCGAAACGTTCAAAAAACCTATCATGCCATTGCAGCTTATCGAGATGAATTAAATTTCCCAATCACAACTCGCTATCGCATGGAAAAAGGTCAACCTTTTTATACAATGCAAATAGTAGATGGTGAACCTAACAGCGAAACCTTCATTCAGCTGATCCAGCAGCATGGAAACCGCGCTAAGTATGAATTAAAGCCACATACCGGCAAGCAGCACCAACTCCGTGTGCATTTAAATGCTTTGGGCATTCCAATTCAAAACGACCCCTTTTATCCAGTAGTGCAACATAAGGCAGAGGATGATTTCAGCCAACCTTTACAACTACTTGCGAAACATCTTGAGTTTATCGATCCTGTGACAGAGCAGGCTTTTCAATTCAGTTCTGCCTATGAATTGACACTGTAAATCGATTGTCATTACATTAAATTGATAAAATACTGCCGAACATTCTTGAATTTATGATAGTTTTGATTAGAATAAATGCGAAAAGTTAAGTATTTTAAAGCTTTCTAAGAATATGAGAAAAACTGAAGTCTACCAAATCCGCCTCGATTCACAGGAAAAGAAACAGGCCTTTGCCGTGTTTAAACAATTAGGCATTACACCTGCACAGGCTGTACGTCTATTCTTTAAACAAGTTGTTTTAACCAAATCGATCCCCT
Organism: Acinetobacter sp. YH12097; assembly: GCF_013419225.1. Taxonomy (NCBI): domain Bacteria; kingdom Pseudomonadati; phylum Pseudomonadota; class Gammaproteobacteria; order Moraxellales; family Moraxellaceae; genus Acinetobacter; species Acinetobacter sp. YH12097. The sequence goes on from NZ_VPAN01000008.1 coordinate 44,041, forward strand.
TCTCTATTGAAAACCAAAATATCAATATTGAACAATTGATTAAGTTACGTAAATTAAAACAACAAGAAGCCCAAGCCATTTCAACCACTGAAATTAGCCCTGCGGAATTAGAAATTTTAAATAATGATCCATTATTAGATGATGATCATCTCGACTTGTTTGAAGAACTCAATGCAATTTTGGGTGAAGGTGACAAAACTTAACACTGTCGCATTTATAAACAATTTATAAATCAACCAATTTCGAAATTTCGATATGCTTCATGCAAGACTGATAAAAATAGCATGGAGTATAGAAAAAAATGATCGTTCGACGCGCAACAGAAGCAGACCTTCATCCACTTGCTGTTTTATTTGATGAATATCGCCAATTTTATGGCACCTCTTCTAATCTTGATATCTCATATAAATTTCTAAGACAACGTTTTGAAAATAATGAAAGCGTAATTTTTATTTGCTTAAAAGATGATGTGATTACTGGGTTTATCTTACTGTATTTGGGCTTTTCATCTGTGGCTTGTTCAACTTACTATATTTTAGATGATGTCTATGTCAGCCCTGTATATCGTCGTCAAGGTTCAGCTAAACAATTGATCGATACCGCTGTTCTCTTTGCACAACATGAAGGTGCGCTTCGAATCAGCCTCGAAACTCAAAAAAATAACTATCACTCGCATCAGCTCTATGAATCGATGGGCTTCATTAAAGATGATGAATTTCAAACCTATCATTACTTTATTCGTTAATGCCTTGCTCGACGTTAAATACACAATCAACGCATATTAGAAACGCATCTTTAAATCAATAATTAGCAGACATATTTAGGGGCTTTAATACCGCACATTCATCCTTTGAATAATGAAGTATCAAAGCCCAGTACACATTACTATGCAGTGATATTTTCACGAAATTTCGATTGTTCAATTTGCACTGTATTTAAATAGATCCACTCACCCTCAGCGAGATCATCAAGCTTTAATTGTCCAATTTGAGCACGATGTAAAGTTTCAACTTTATTGCCGACAGCCGCCAACATCCGCTTCACTTGATGATATACCCCTTGATGGACAGTCATTTGTAATTGCTGTGAAGCCAATAGCTGTACATCGGTTGCAGCGAAGATGCCTTTTTCGTTTCGCAGCTCCACGCCTTGTTGCAATTGTTGCATTTGCTCAGGCGTCACAGGATCTGCGGTATGCATTGAATATACTTTGGCAACATGCTTTTTAGGGTGTGTCAGCGCTTGTAGATATTGACCATCATCCGTGAGCAGCAACAGTCCAGTGGTGTCTTGATCCAGTCGCCCGACGCATTGCAGACCACGATTTAACAGCACATCATCAAATAATTCAAAAACACTGAAATGATGAGTTGCCTGATGCGAACATTCATAACCTTGGGGTTTATTTAACGCGATGTAAACATGCTCACGATAGGTATAGTCCTGTCCATGCACACTGTAAGTTAAATCATTCAAGTCCAGTTTTTGCTTTGGATTATCTACAATCTCACCGTGTATTTCGACCGCACCATTTTTAATCAACTGTTGGCAATATTTACGCGAACCAAAACCTTGTGATTGCAGCATTTTTTCCAAAAACATAGAACAACCTAATAAACACCATATATTGCTATTTTATACTGAACAACGAGCCAACTTGCAGGAAAAATAGCGGAAATGATCTTGAACGCCAGTTTTTAATGTTTCTGCGCTACACTATTGATTATTTATTGAAGTTTCTCACGAATATCCTATGTCTCAGTTGGATTTAAATCTGATCGTGTTATTGGTGTTATTGGCTTGTGGCATCTTTAGCCACAATACAGCAATCACCATAGCAGCAGGTGTCTTGATTGTTTTCCGCATCACGCCTTTAAGTGAATTTTTCCCCTATCTGCAACAATATGGCTTAAACATTGGCATTATTATTTTAACCATTGGGGTACTCACGCCGATCGCTAGCGGAAAAATTCCTGGTGATTCGATTTTAAAATCCTTTTTAAGTTGGAAATCCCTCGTCGCAATCGCCATTGGCATCTTTGTCGCATGGCTAGGCGGACGTGGTGTCAAACTGATGTCAAATCAGCCAGATGTGGTTGCCGGGCTATTGATTGGGACAGTCGCAGGTGTTGCGATGCTGCGCGGTGTACCTGTCGGCCCACTCATTGCAGCAGGCATCTTGTCGCTACTGATTGGGATTAAACAATAAGGCTGTTGCTGACATAGCGGTTTAACAAAATTTTAATTTGAGCCATGCTGCATTTGAAATAAACGTCGACTAAGCATGATTCCAACGAATGATAATGCTGACATCAAGATCCCCGCCCAAAACCACGCTCCAGTTTGTGAAACCACAGTGGCAATCACAGGTGGCAGAACAAATTGTGATATGGCAGAGCATTGTAAAATCATGCCGACCGTCGTACTAATTGCCGCAGGATAAGGTGCAAAATGTAGTGCTTGCGCAAAAACCGTCGCAGCAACTAAGCCTCCAAAAAGCGAAAAACTAAACACCGTTAAATATTGCAGTAAAAACGGTAACGCATCTTTAGAGAGATAAAACCCTAAGGAGCAAATGATCAAAACAGCAAAACCCAGTTGGACTAAAGTTTTAGCTTGAAAACCACGCTGTAATAACAGTCCGCAACCCCATGTGCCCACAGCATTCGCAACGGCAACACTGGCTGTTAAAGCACCCGCCAGCTCTGCTGAAATTTGATTTTGCGCATAAATCATCGGTAAGAAGCCCACCAATGCAAACCACTGCCCTGCATATGTCCCCAAAATGAGCGCCAAAAGCCATGCTGCAGGATGTTTCAAAGTATCTCTAATGAGACCAATAATAGGTGTTGTATTCAGTGCCACATTAGGCTGAGGAATAAACATGGCGATACAGAGTAGTAATGTTGCAGTAATCATAGCGAAACTGAGCCAAACCACACTCCAACCATATTGAGCAATTAGAAATGGCGCAACCAATAAGGCTATGCCCATACCTCCGCCCATATAAGCACTCCACAGTCCCATCTTTGCGCTGATGTGCTGTAGCGGTACAAGCTGACGGATAAATGCAGGCCCTGTGAGTGTCACCAATAAGAAGCCAAATCCTTCTATGACACGCAGTAGCAACAAGACATCAAAGCTTTGTGCAAAGCTCCCCCATGCACTTGCTATCGTCAATAGACTTAAGCCCAATAAGATACACAGTTTAAATCCAATTTTTTGGATATAACTACCAATCAACAATGCAAAGCACATTCCTGCACCCTGTACTAGTGAGAGCAATAAACCAGACTGAATAAAGCTAATGCCGAGTTGCTGTTGTAATACAGGTATTGCGGGCGGTAGTTTCCCGATATGCATTGCAGCAATAAAACCTGCCGCAATAATGAATAAATCTTTTGACATCCCTTTCATTGAATTGTCATGCTCTTTTCGCCATGCAATAGTGCACAGCTTAACAATTCAAAATATTATTTTGAGTCAAAAAACAAATGACCTTAGATGATTTTTCAATTATTTAATCATCTTGCACCGTCACATGCTAAGCGCACTTTGATTTAAATTAAACAACGATACTTAGTCATGTCATCTGCAATTGTTTGAGACAACACGTATTCCCATCAAAAATGTTTTTTCTGATACTTTCAATAATTTGGCGGTAGTGAAGGAATTCACCTGCATAACAATTAGTGAATTATTTAAGCAGTGAGTTATTTAATATTTACTTGTTTCCGTTCACGCTTATTGGCGTACATTTTCAAATCAGCCATTTCGACCAATTGATCGATGGATTCGGCATCCTCTGGAAATAAAGCCATGCCAATACTGGCACCAATTTTCAAGCTCATTTGCTCGAATGCAAATGGCAGTCCGCAACTTTCTGCGATTCGATTCATCGCCGTTTGCGCACGCTCTAAGTTGGCAATATTGGTTAAAATCACAGCAAATTCATCACCGCCCAAGCGTGCAACCAAGTCATCTTGACGCGTTTCACGCAAAATACGCTGCGCGATTTCTTTCAGTGCAGCATCCCCAATGCGATGTCCAAACTGATCATTAATCGGCTTCAGACCATCCATATCAATCATCAAGATACCCAGTACTTTTTTCTGCGCGCGAGCTTTTTCTATCCCTTGGCGTAAAAAGTCGACAAACAAAGCCCGATTGGCTAAGCCGGTTAAGCTATCTTGAGTCGCCAATTTATATAACTCTGTCGCACCGAAACGTGTTGCATGGTACATCGCCGCAGCGATCAACTCAGACATCAAACTCAATATATGCAAGTCGGCTTCCTGAAAGGCATCGACTTGGTCAGAGTAAATCTTTAAAACACCGACACCTTCATCACAATGAATCAATGGCACCACAGCCATCGAACGCAACCCGACACGTCGACATGCCACGCGATCTACCCGCGCATCTGTTTCCGAATCTTGGCAATACAGTGTTTGTTTTTGCGCTATACATAGACCCGATAAACTATTTTCAATATGAAGTCTTAGACCCAGTAAATGGCTCGCCCCGCCAGACACTGCACGATAAACCATATCACCATCTTCAGCCAACTCAACAACAGCCCCTTTTGCATGTGTAATCTGCTGCGCCTGTTCTGCGACCACGGTCATCACTGCATTTAGATCTAAACCCAGTTTGGCAATAGCTGTCTGCGTTTGAATCACAGACATGAGTTGAGTTGGTGAGGGTTCTATAGTATTCGGCATGATTGAGCTCAAACAGGTTTCAGTGTGAGATACAGCTCAATTCTAAAAATTATTCATCCACTTGTATAGCAATCTTAAAGTGATTTCTGTGCATTCATGCACTTTAGATACAACTCATTGAGATACTGCGCTTTAAAAGAAAATGCACTCAAGAAAACAACAGAGCAAGTGGAATCATCGATACATATTTCGCAGGTTGGGGAAAGTCATAATGTATGGATGACCCACGTATTTTACGACTCTCCCCCTCAATATTATTTCAAAGCGTAAATTTCACTCTGCATCCATTCTCCGCCTTCCAATTGCACATCAACAGCCACACGTTGATATTCAGCACCTTCAAATTCATCTAAAGCCGCCCAATGAGCTGCTAAGTTTTCAGAGATAAAAACATAGCCTTCAATGGCTTGACCTGCCTTCGATAAACGAATGCCCGGACTGCCCATAGCCGCACCCCAGCCTTTATGTTCTAATTCACCCCAAACCACACCTTTCTTCCACATGCCACCTATGCGTTCCATCAGGTGTGCATTGGGCTGACCTAGACGTCATGTCCCGTATACAAAAAGACTCTGAGTCATAGCTCCTCCTTAGTTGGAATAATATTGATTGCGTTTTTGTGAGAATTTGGCTAACTGTTTTAGGAAGCCTTCAAAATAGCTTTTTTCAGCCTCTTCGGTACGATAGCCTGCGTACAAGGTCCGTCTTAAACCTTCAGGTGAAACACAATCTAAACGTCGAGAGGTCACCCAACCTTTTTGTTCATATTCATTTACCACCCAATCTGGTAATGCCGCAATACCACGACCACTTGCAACCAACTGAATCAGCATCTGGGTCAAATCTGTAGTACGAACGTGTTTAGGCTGAATATTGGCCGGTAAAAATAATTTTGCCATGATATCTAAACGATGTTTATCGACCGGATAGGTAATCAGCGTTTCTTCTGCTAATTCTTGAACAGTCACATTTGTCGCACGAACCAATGGATGTGTATTGGACAATACCAAACGAGACTCATATTCAAAGATTGGGAAATATTCCACACCTTTTAAATTGATCGGATCTGCCGTAATCAGAAGATCAAACTCGCCTGTTTGTAATAGTTCATGCGGATTGGCTTCAAAGCCAGAAGCAAAGTCCAAATCTACATCAGGGTATTGCTGACGGTAGACATTCAATAACGGCATCAGCCAGTCAAAGCAACTATGACATTCAGAAGAAAAAATAATTCGGCCGGTTTGACCATGCACAATACGTGTAATGTCCGATTGCGCAATTTGAACTTGCGGCAAAATATCATCAGCAAGGCGTAGTAAACGTTGCCCAACATTCGAAAAAGTAACAGGACGTGTGCGTCGGTTCACCACCTCTACCCCATACCAATGATCTAGCTCTTTCAACTGGTGTGAAAGTGCAGAAGGCGTTAAACACAGATCATTAGATGCAGCGACCAAAGAACCGTGTTCTCTGAGTGCCAATAAGGTTTTGAGATGGCGTAATTCCAACATGATTGTTCTCAACTAAACTTGGGAGCAACTTTGCAATCGAATATTTTTCGCAAAGCATTAATGAATTATACTCACCTTATCATTATTTTATTAAGTTTTATTCATTTAAAGTTTTATTTGGAACTTTAATCACCAATTCATCGTTTTTAAGCAGATGCAAAGGATGAAAATAAACACGATGCCCTTATTAAAAAAGCCAGATTGATCAATCTGGCTTTAAATGTATGTAATCCAAAGAATGTGTTATTCCACAAATAATAAAGCCAAACGAACTTGGTCATAACCCATGCGTGGACTGGTCAACTCCACAATTGGGCGCAGCTTAACCGTGCCGTCATCATTATAATGTGCTGGGTCTTGTCGCTTCGCCAAGCGTTTATAGATTTTACGCACCTGTTCAACCACGTCTTCTCCCGGATGTGCCACCGATATATCTAAACCTTGCTCTTTTTGCAGACGAGCCAAATGGTTAATAATCGTAGCAGGTGTTAAACCACGCTCCACTGCAATATCTTGAATTTCATAACCTTCTTCAAACAATTCACGAGTTTGATCTAAAGTCGCTGTGGCAAAGCTTTGTTTCGCACCAGTTTTGGAAATTTTCTTTTCATTGCGCTCGATTTCCACTTCATTCAGCGTTCCACCACAATGACGAATAAAGGCTTTATGTTGTACGGTTAAATCAGCCTCTGCAAAATTGGTTTCCGCTTCATCAGAGAGTTCCTGAAAGCGTCGATCGGCTTTAATGGCCAAACTGTCGAGTTCTAAGGCTTGTTCATTAAAACCAAGTAAACGCAAACCATCCAATGTTTTTAAACGCGACAATGCCACATAACCCTGACCTTTCTCAAAAGTATGCGTCAAGTTAATTTCAGCCGCTGCAAGGGTCATCCCTTGAGATTTGTGAATGGTGATCGCCCAGGCCAAACGCAGTGGAATTTGTTGGAAACTGGCAATGGTTTTACCATCATCATTATCGACAGACCATGTTTCAGGTTCTACCACCAAGGTCGTGCCGTCCGTAAGTTTTACTTTAGGCAAGATGCCATATTCATCATCTTCTTCAAAACCTATCACTTCACCGAGGCTGCCATTGATATAGCCCACGTCAAAGTTGTTTTTTACAAACATCACTTTGGCATTTTTCTTTAAGGTCAAAGTTTCCGGCGCACGCACTGAAGATTTTAAGGTTTCGATCAGTTTATCATTACCATCACATTGGGCATCAAACTGGCGAGATTCTTGCTCAATTTCATTTAGATGTTTATAGTTAATACTATCTACATCCATATTATGGGTATACAAGCGCGTAAAGGTTTCACCTATATTTTGTGAACTTGTCTGCCTTAAAGCATGCAAATGATCGCCCGTAATTTGCTGAGCACGAATCGCATTTAGAATATCATTGAGATAGTCATTACCCTGACGATGTTGTTCGGTCAAATAACACACGCGAAACTTCGCTTCTACCCATGCCTCAGACATAAAGCAAAACTTGTCACGGTTTAATTCACCTTTGCGTCCCACAGGGGGTAACTGGAAGAAGTCACCTGCAACAATGACTTGAATCCCCCCAAAAGCATCTTCACTGTCTTTAAAAAATTTTAAAACTTTATTCACCAAGTTTAATTGCTTGGCATGCAACATCGAAATTTCATCGATGATTAAAACTTGGGCATTTTCCAAATGCTCTTTTAAATATTTACGTTCTTTTAAGCGCTTTAACTCATCTTCGGAAATCGCATCTTTAATCCCAATCCCTGCCCATGTATGAATTGTCATGCCATTCATATGGGTTGCAGCAATCCCTGTAGAAGCCGTAATTGCCACCGGCACTTTGCGCGCTTTCAGATAATTGATGTATTGATTTAAAGTATAAGTTTTACCTGCACCAGCCGAACCTGTTAAAAACACATTTTCGCCTGCTTTGAGCAGCTTGAGTGCAGTTTCTTGTTTCATAAGACCTATACCGTAAAAGAACGGCTATAGCCTAACGATTTTTGACTCAAAAGTTAAGCGCACAACATAGTTTACTAAATCCGTATTTTGCCAATCTTACTTTAAGCTATTGAACCTATTTAAAAATTCTTTGGCGATATTTACTTTTTCTATTTCTGCTTGGGTATTATTTGAATACTCAAGTTGATCAAAAACCAAAATGTGGTTTTGCACATGACAGCCCAAAGTCATCGATACATGCAAAATGGGATGGTACATATGAAAAGCTACATATACTCTTGCAATGATACTGGCGCTATAACTTGATGCCAAACAATGTTTAAATTGAATAGATTCATCAATAATTCGATCGATAGTTTTTAATTCTTCAAAGACCCACTCTTGAAAATATATTTTGTCTTCTGTTGTAAATGGCTGCCAGACTGTTGTCTCAAATTTACGCTTTAATTGAGATAACACTTCTTGCTTTTGTTGCTTGGCATGCCAATACACCGCCTGATGAAAGACCCCATTCCAGGTAATATTTTTAGGGACTGTATCACCTGTAGAATAAGTCGCACTGACATAATCACGCACATAGGCATCAAACACAGATACTCTTAAATTACCATGCTTTAAATAAAATAAATTTCGAAAATCCTGCAGTTGAATTTTATGTTGTCGTAAAACACTTAAAAATTGGCGATTTTCTTGGGTTTCTGGACGAATAAAATCCATCAAAGCCTGTGGTAAATGCTGCGTACAACGTAATAAATGCTGCAGATACGCCTGCATAATACGGCTCAAGGGTAGATAGACTTTTTTTATGGCCTGATCCTCCACGCCTAACACCTGTCGCATTAAAATCAACCATTCATCTAAATACAAAATCGATGGGCTGATCACTACACGATGGTCATCATGCTGCTGATATTTTCGTTGTAAAACAAACTGCAGATTTTTTTCATGATTAAACCAATCATGTTCATGCGCAATCGCATGGCAATTTTGAATATATATGCGCGCTGCAACAAATTGAAAATGTTGTAAGGTTGCAAGAATCAATATGGGATGAATATGCTGCGTATCGACGAAACTTAATGCCGTTACAGCCACTCGTACATTACTGTGTTGAAAATTACGACTCAACCAATCCAATACTTCGGCTGACTCCTTGAACATCCATCGCACTGCACGATTGTTATCGAGTAAAGGGAGTTTTCCACATTTTTTTTGCCAAATTGCTGTGGCTTGCACAAAATTACTATGGCTTAATATGTCCTGCTCTGCCCAAACATCCCGATGCATCAAACGAATAAAACCCAACAAATTGGGACGTTCATATGCATGGTCGAGCAACAAAATAATATCTTCTATATGTTCATTTAATTCTTGTAAATTGAACCGATCTTCATAACTCAAACTCATGATCCGGTAAATCGTTGGATCTAAAAATTGTGCTGTAGCAAAACAAATCTCGTCCAAACTATCCATCAAGACCTGTATCGGCAATATTTCAGCTTCTGTAAGTGAGTTGAGTGCGAACATCTGCTCAATCTTTTGCATCAACCAATGTGGTAGACAGATTTGGCATTCGATATACGTTTGTAATAGCGGTGTCTGATAAATCTGCTGCTCTTGCATCAGCTGATCAAAAATTTGCGCTTCAACTGCTGTCATCTGTGCTAAAAACTGCTGAACACGCGCTGGCCCATTTAGATGTTGAAAAATCGACTGTAAGATCAATTGTCTAAATTGCTGTGCTTTTTCTCTGAGCAAGAGTGAATGTTGCGGCTTTAGGTCGCCAGTAAAAAAATACAATTCATGAAATAAGAAATCTTCTACTACTTCAATACATGGCACGGTCGAATGCAATTCAACAATTTTGATGGGTCTAAATGGACTTCTAGGAAACTGATAGCCAATCGATTCACGACTTTGTAGCTGTAAGGTCCATAGTCCATTACACAGTTGAATGCGGTGCTGCTCTTGTTCAATTTTAAAGATATTTTGTGAATTGAGTGCTGTAGCAAGTTCCATTTGCTCTTGATAGAACTGCTTTAAACTTGGAGATATTCGAATAAGTTGCCGAGCGATATGCTCTAGCTGCGGGGTCAAGCTTTTCTTTTCCATCTTCCGCCCTAACGATCGTTGATTATTTTTCAACCTTCACTATAGTCAAAGTTTAATGCTCCGACTACTGCCATTAATCAGCCAAATAGCTGTACAAAAGGTCAATACAAAGGCGTTCAATAAAAAATCTAAAAGCTATAGTTATGACAAAATTCACCATGATTTTGAGCTGTGACGAATAAAAATGGATGAAGTTGAAGAGTAGTCACTATTATTGATCTGTAGAATGTTGTTCTGAACGGATTTTCTTAAGCTGTTCTATCGCAGTGTAAATATCTTGTTGTAGTGCCTCTCGATAACGCTTTAAATCCTCCACACTCTGAATATGACTTAAACTTTGACGGGGTAAAAATTGAAAATAGAACGGAATACGCTTGGGGATAATCCGTTTGGGTAAAGACGGAATCACATCACCATGGCGTAATAATTTATCGAGTTTTTGTATTTTTAATAGTTGTTTAAACCAACGATGTTCAACGATCACACTGGCATCAAAGCCCAGTTCAAAGACTTCATCTCCACCTAAAGCGGCAAAAGGCATAATGTCATAATTAAATTCTTGCGCCAGTTTTAAAAAGCCATAACGTTGCTTCCAGATCAGTTGATAGGCTTCCCCTTTTCGCTTCAAAACCTCTCGACCACCACCGGGAAAAACTAAAATGGAATAACCTTGTTGCATCACTGTTCTGACATAGTCCTGAATGCCTTGGACTGCACCGAACTTTTTGACCATGCCACGCCAACCGGGCAAATAAAAATGGCTATGATCAGCGATACTGACCACAGCCACTTTATGTTCATTGTAGAGATAATCAATAATTACGGGTGAATCGAATACACCATAAATTGTATGATTCCCTACATACATTGCAGGTTTTGATGCATCAATATATTCAGCGCCAAAAAAGGTCGGCGTGAAATACATGCGGGACAAAGCGCTTAAACGCTTTATCCATTTTGCATCATGTTCAACCTGCAAATGTGCTGACCTTAGGCAGCATCATGTTTTTGAACAAGTACAGAACCTACTGAGTAGCCTGCACCAAATGAGCAAAGTACGCCATATTCGCCATGGTTTACTTCATTTGCTGTACGGTGCAATGCAATAATGACACCTGCTGATGAAGTATTGGCAAATTCATCAAGAATGATTGGCACAAGGTCTGGCTGAGCATGTTCTTTGCCCACAACCAGTTTCAGAATCAATTCATTCATGCTGGCATTTGCTTGGTGTAACCAGAAGCGTTTTACATCTGTTGCCGCAATTTTGTTGTCATCCAATTGCTTGGTGATCATTTTCGCCACTAATGGACACACTTCTTTAAATACTTTACGACCGTCTTGACGGAAACGGTTGTTGTCGATGTCAGCATCGACTTCACTCATATTTAAGTAACCGAAGTTGTTACGAATGTTGTTTGAGAACTGTGTAAACAGGTCAATATCCAACACTTCAAAACCAGCTTTGATTTCAGTTTCTTCAATGATCGAAGCCGTTGCAACGTCACCAAAGATGAAGTGGCAGTCACGCATACGGAAATCTGTATGACCAGACGTGATCTCAACGTTCACCAATAACACGCGACGAGCACCTGATTTGATCGCGTCATAGGCTTGCTTAATACCAAAAGTTGCAGCTGAACATGCAACGTTCATGTCATATGCATAGCCCTGAATACCCAATGCAGTTTGGATTTCAATCGCTACAGCAGGATAAGCACGTTGAATATTTGAACAAGACAAAATCACTACATCGATGTCTTCTGCAGTCACGCCTGCATTTTCCATCGCTTGTTTAGCCGCAGCAACACCCCATTCCGCTTGTAGCGAAATTTCATCATTTGGACGTTCATGCAGCACTGGGCGTAAACGTTTTGGATCTAAAATACCGCTTTTTTCAGCAACATAACGTGCTTTCACGCCAGACGCTTTTTCGATAAATTCTGCACTTGAACCACGGCGCGCTTCTAGCTCACCGGCTTCAATTTTTTCAGCATTGTCGCTGTTGTACTGTTCCACATAAGCATTTAAAGCTTCAACTAACTCTTCGTTAGTAATTACGTCTTCTGGATGATAAAGACCTGTACCCGTAATGCGGATGCCCATGTAAAACTCCTTTTAGAAATTACCTATATCTTAACTGATTCCGAGCTTATCCCATACTTTTTGCAAGCGGGATGGAGAAATTGGCATCTTGGTCTTCATTGGTTGAGAGAAAATAGAGATGCGTAACTCCTCAACCATGAAATACAATTCTTTAAGGCGAGTGTCATTTTTAAACTTAAATAATTTTTCCATCCATGGGTCAACTTGATCAATGGCAGAATTGTCCCTTTGTAGGTTATTTGGCAAGCGGTCTAAACGCAAGACTAATGCCTTCAAATATCTTGGAAATTCGAGCCACACATCGGAAGTTTTGCCATAAACAAAATCTGAAAGTTGCATCAAATCGAGCTGATCTTCAATGTCATCAATATTCTTTCCAAACACAGAATCATCTAAAACCAACAATTTCCGACGTATATCCTGCCATTGAATATAGGTTTCAGTTAAAACGGCTAACGCTTGTTGCCCATGGGTTAAGAAAGATTTTTTTACATTTAAAATCAGGTTTTGGTACTCCTGCACATTGACAGGTAGCTCATTTATTGCCAGCTGAAGTGTGGCATAAACTAACATTTGCTCCAGTTTTGCTTTGTCACCTAGCGGTGAATAAGCCAATGCCAAGGGTTTAGAAATCTGTTTTTTCAACTGACGAACTAAGTCCCCCAGCTGCATATGAACCAAACGAATGATCCCTTCGCGGTGTTGTTTGACTGCTTCAAATTGGTCATTGAAGGTCTGAATCACCACGCCAGATTCGTCTTTGGCATCCAACTCTGCAAAGCCTTTGACTGGAACAAGCGCTTGATATTGTTTCACCACCACACCCGTGACTTTTTGTGATGCTTCGAACACAAAATTATCAGGGAAGGTTTTAAACTCACCTTTTAATTGTTTGACTGGGCTATGAGTTTCAGTACGACAGCGTGCTTTGAGTTCATCTAGGTCACGACCTTGCTCAATCACACGGCCTTTTTCATCAATGACTTTGATTAATGGCAGCAGATATTGCTCAACACGTTCCCAAGAAAAGTCTTTGTCTGTGATTTGCTCACCACGCAGTTGGAACGCCAAGAAACTAAAAATATGCTCGCGCAAATGCACGGCATCGACACGATCCATCAATTTACGAGCCGTATCAGGTATTGGCACCAAGTGACGGCGTTTATCCTTAGGCAGGGCTTTAAGCAAGGCTTCAATCAGGTCTTGTCGCCAACCGGGTATGCCCCATGACCAAATATTTTCATCCACTTGCGGCAAAGCTTGAACTGGAATTTTGACCGTTGCACCATCTTCATCATGACTTGGGTCAAAACGATAACTTGCAGCCAAACGCAGTTCACCATTTCGTAGGTAGTCTGGAAATTGCTGGGTCGTTGGACGGTCATTCATCCAAAGCGCATCATCATCGATAAATAAATGCCGTGGATTTTTCGGTTCTACAGTTGCACGCCAGTCTTCAAAACTACGACGACTTGCCACCTCTTCAGGCACTTTTGCAGCATAAAATTGGTAGATGGTTTCTTCATCCACCACCAAATCACGACGACGCAGTTTATCTTCAACACGCTCAACTTCTTCGAGTTTTAATAAATTGTGTTTTAAGAACGGCGGCGTAATACCCAAATGTCCCGTCGTCAACGCATCGCGTAGGAAAATTTCATGCGCCGCCGGATGATCCACTTTTTCATAATTAATCTGACGACGTGGCTCAATAATCAAACCAAATAAAGAAATTTGATCATAAGCATTCACCACACCAGCTTTTTTCGACCAATGCGGCTCAAAATAATGATGCTTCAATAAATCGCCTGCAGCCAATAAAATCCATTCAGGTTCAATTTTCGCCAATGTACGAAGATATACCTGAGAGGTTTCCACCATCTCAAAAGCCATGACCCAAGGTGTATTAGTTTTATGCAAGGTTGATGCAGGGAAAATACGTGCCTTTTGCTGACGCACTGCCATGAACACATTACGTTCATCGGTTTTGTTGGCAATAAATGAAAGCAACCCTGTTAAAAGCGCACGGTGCAAATTTTCGTAATTGGCCTTCTTTTCATTAAAAGAGAGTTTCAAGCCCTGAGCTAAATCCACCAATTGCTCATGGGTTTTTTTCCACTCACGAAGACGTAACCAACTGAGGAAATGATTGCGCGCAAAGGTTCGACGCTTATTTTCACTCATGTCACGGTTAGCAACCAAAGCTTCCCATAATTTGATATAGAACAAGAAATCCGAGTCAGCTTCACGGAACAAAGCATGTTTCTGATCGGCCTGCATTTGTTTATCCGCAGGACGTTCACGTGGATCTTGTACCGCTAAAGCAGCGACAATAATCAAGACTTCATTTAATACGCCAAAATGCGCTCCACCCAAAATCATCCGTGCAAGACGTGGGTCGATCGGCATTTTCGCCATTTGCTGACCAATTTTGGTTAAACCACCACCCTTCGCCGGAGGAAGTCCCCCTTTTGTAAAGGGGGATTTAGGGGGATTACTTTCAATAGAATCTCCCCCAACCCCTCTTTGCGAAAGAGGGGCTTTCCCTTTCTCAACCATCGCCCCAAGCTCAATCAAAAGCTTACGACCATCATTCACCAAACGATGATCTGGCGGCTCAATAAAATCGAAATCTTCTAATTCACCAAAGCCCAAACTTTGCATTTGCAAAATAACCGAGGCCAAGTTGGTTCGTTTAATCTCCGGTTCGGTAAATTCAGGACGACTCATAAAGTCTTCTTCTGAATACAGTCGAATACACACACCCGGTGCAATACGACCACAACGACCTTTACGCTGATTTGCTGCCGCCTGTGATACAGCCTCAATTGGTAGACGCTGTACACGTGAGCGATAGTTATAACGGGATATCCGTGCAAAGCCACTATCAATTACATAGCGAATATTTGGCACAGTTAAGGCAGTTTCTGCCACGTTGGTGGCAATAATAATCCGTCGCCCACCGCCTGATGGATTAAAGATCTTTTGCTGTTCTGACAAAGCTAATCGAGCATAGAGAGGCAAAACTTCGGTATGTCGTGGCCCAAACTTTTGCAGTGTTTCCTGTAACTCACGAATTTCCTGTTCAGTGCTGGCAAAAATCAAAATGTCGGCATGTTCAGGATGACCTTTTTCCTGTGCATCTTGAAAACATTCTTCTACTGCCGAAACAACGGCACGCGGTAGATTTTCTTCAAAATCATCAAACTCATCGTCATCACTGCCAACAATACTCAGCTCTGAAATCGGACGATAACGGAGTTCTACCGGAAAGCTTCGACCTTCGACTTCAAAAATAGGTGCCCCATTAAAGTAATTCGAGAATCGATTTACGTCTAAAGTTGCTGAAGTAATAATGACTTTGAGATCTTTACGACGAGGCAAGAGCTGTTTGAGATAGCCCATGATGAAGTCGATATTCAGCGAACGTTCATGCGCTTCATCGATAATAATCGTGTCATATTTATTTAAGAATCGGTCATTAGCCAGTTCAGCCAATAAAATACCATCGGTCATTAACCGAACGATGGAATCTTGTGAACCTTGTTCATTGAAACGAACTTTAAAGGAGATCGACTCCCCCAGCTTTTCGCCCACTTCTTCTGCAATACGTTGCGAAACACTACGCGCTGCTAGTCGACGGGGTTGAGTATGACCAATCAAACCCGTTAAACCACGACCTGCAAGCATGGCAATTTGCGGTAACTGCGTGGTTTTACCCGAACCGGTTTCACCTGCCACAATAATCACTTGATGCTTTTGAATCGCGTCAATTAGTTTGTCCGCATACTGCGTAACAGGTAAGTCTTGATTTAATTTAATATTGGGAATGCGGGCAATCCGTTCGCGCACTTTCGCATTCGACTTTTCAAACAAATCTTGAAATTTTTCAGGATTGGCTTCTTTGCCTTTTTTCAGCCGACTTAAGCGATGGCGATCACGAACCATGACCAATTGATCGACATTTAACTGACTTGGCACAGATGCATTATCCTAATAATTAAAAATAGAACCGAATATTTTACGCTGTATGTAAAAATAGTGAAAGATGAATCTATTTTTTGCGTGCCTGAAACCAATAGGTAAAGCCGAACAGAATAAAATGATAAAAAACTAAAATTGCGGCCAATAACCAATAATTGCCACATGCTTCAATACTGCCATGTAATGGCTGATAAAATGACACTGTATAAAACATACTCAATGGCACAATTAAAAACATCAATAAAGTGAAAGTGATGATCAAGAAATGATGAACAGATTTTGCTAAGCACAAAAAAATTGAAAATAAAATGCAAATCAACGCAATAAAAATAAATAAAAGAGGTTCATCCGATGAAGAACCATTCATTTCAGCATAATAATTAATTTGATTCGGGCTAGCACCTTGAAATGAAAGCACATTCTTGATTCATCTAGTACAGAATAATAAAGCCACATGCTGACTAGAATAGGCAACTCAAGCCAATCCATTTGAAAGCTTTATACATTAGTTTCAGTGCCATAGAAAATGTAAACGAAACTAAAAACAATAAATATGCTCTGCCCGATCACCCATGCGAACATCCAACCATTATGACAATAAACAATACTGTCATAGATAATTTTTGAAATTGAAGCAGTTTCTATCATTAAAATGATGATGAATTGAAAAATCGCATATAGCCATAATATAACCACATACCAAGCACGTCTAAATGATAGCAACAGTGGGAAAAAAAGAAGATTCCAACGATTCCCATGGTACTCAATAGCGTAGGATCATCTGATGAAGTTCCTAATAGTTCATTAAAATAGGTCGCTTTTTGAGGTTGCAAGTATTTATAGATACATAAATTTGTACCTGTGTCTTCAACTTTAAGAATACATAGTGATGCAAGTGCAAGACTGAGAATGGCAATGATACGAAAAAATTGACTAAGCACCTGATCAAATCTGGAGTCATTTTATGTTCATGCCATCTTATATGAACAAATTCTATAATTTGAAATATTTTTTATAACTTTTTTAGAGATCACCCTTGAAATCTTATGCCACAAGCATCATGTTGGTTACAGACTTTGAAAAGATGATTTTGTCATTTTACTTTCAACTTTATATGGCATTGATATGACTTATATCGAATGAAATAATGATAAATAATCGTTATTGCTGAAATAGTTCTGGAGTGTACTAATTCGGATTTTCCGATATTAGTTATGTAAAAATACTATTTCAGCAATAAGAAAAATTTCTGTACCCTATTGGAAATCAAAAACAAACCTCAATCATGGAGACAATGATGAGCTTAATTAATACTGAAGTTAAACCGTTTAAAGCACAAGCATTCCAAAATGGTCAATTCATCGAAGTAACTGAAGCTGATCTTAAAGGTAAATGGTCTGTTGTATTCTTCTACCCAGCTGACTTCACTTTCGTTTGCCCAACTGAACTTGGTGACCTTGCTGACAACTATGCAGAATTCCAAAAACTAGGTGTTGAAATCTACTCAGTTTCTACTGACACTCATTTCACTCACAAAGCTTGGCACGATTCTTCAGAAGAAATCAAAAAAATCCAATACGTAATGGTTGGTGATGCGAACTGGACTCTTGCTAAAAACTTTGACGTATTAATCGAAGCTGACGGTCTTGCTGATCGTGGTACTTTCGTTATCGATCCAGAAGGTAAAATCCAAATCGTTGAAATCAACGCTGGTGGTATCGGTCGTGATGCTCAAGAACTTCTTCGTAAAGTTAAAGCAGCTCAATACGTACACGCTCACCCAGGCGAAGTTTGCCCAGCTAAATGGAAAGAAGGCGATGCAACTCTTGCTCCTTCAATCGACCTAGTTGGTAAAATCTAATCTGTATTAGATTGAACTGATTCAAAAACCACGCTTTTAGCGTGGTTTTTTTGTGCCTATTATTGGAGAGTATGTACCTCTATATACCCTACGCAGTTCACACTTTATTCATACAACTTTAACGTACTAGCACTATCCACATATCTGTAGATATTCATCAAGTTAGAACTTACACAAATATAATAAAAATGCGCCGCAAACTTGATTGTCTAGGCTTACATCTTTGCCGGTATTTCAGTATTTTTAACATGAATTTTAGGTCAATTGCTTATTTCAGGAAGATGTAAGCCCATGAAAAAATATTTCGTCTCGATCAGTTTAATTTTATGTTCGTTTACGACTTTTGCTGCCGTGAACTGCGAAGGTGAAATTAAAAACCAAAGTATTCGTGAGGATATTAAAGTCAAAAAAAATTGTCAGCTTAAAGGTTTAATTCTTCATGGCAATGTGATTTTAGAAAATGGCGCCAGTGTTGAACTGCATGACAACCACATCAAAGGCAATATTGAATCGAATAAAAATTTTACCAAGATCATTGCCAATCATAACAATATCAATGGCAATGTCGATTTTACGACTGGGAAAAACATCCAACTCCTCAATAACCAAATTTCAGGCGACCTGAAATTAAAGAAAAATAACGGCAATATTTTGCTAAATAATAATGAAATCGCAGGTAATTTGATTTGTCTTGAAAATGCTTTTTCAATTAATGGCAGTAACAACCAAGTCAAAGGCAATAAATCTGAACAATGCCGTAGTTTTTAACTCCCCCGACACCAACAAGTGAGAATGACGCTTATGGCATTTCTCTGAACTGGCATTATTTTTATCAAATTAGTTGATAAAGAAATGAAAAAAATGTGAGATAAAACATTATTTTTTAACAATTCTGCAATACTCCATGCCCTGAATTTGTCTTAATTTCAAAAGAGATAAACCTTTAACTGCAGTATGACTATAACAACGCAATAAGGGGGTGGCTTATGACAACAACTGTGGTAACTTCTTGGAAATACAGTTCTTCTTCACGTTACTTAAAAATATTTTATGCGAATGGCTCTGGGGATCTCTTTTATCCAGTTTCACCTTTTATTTATGATAATTTACTTCGATGTAGTGATAAAACGGCATTTGTCCACAAATATTTAGAATATGATCTACATTTTTCACGCGTAAGCTTACAGGGTTAAACCGCTACAAGCTCAGCGCTATAGCAACAGTATTTTTATTAATTAAAAAATATTTTCGATGAAATCAGGGCTGAATGCCCTGATTTTTAGTTGCGCCAAGTCACCATAAAAAGCCCTGCACCCACATTTAATGTTGTACTGATAAAACGATCATCCGCTTCAACACATTGGATAAATTCAGCGACCTCACTGGCATGTGACAGCACATTGTCCACGATTAACACGCCACTTTGAGCTTGTATTAATTCAGCTAAATATGGCCAATACGCGATATACGAATCACGTTCTGCATCTAATAAAATGAAGTCATAACGACGATTTGAATGCTGTAAAAAATGCAGTGCATCGCCATGATGAAATTCGATGTATTCGGATAAAGCTAAATTTTCCGCATGCTGTTTAGCTTTCTCAATGCGCGCTGCATCAATTTCAATGGTTTCGACCCGCCCTTGTGTAGACTGCGCAGCATCTGCTAACCACAGCGTGGAATAGCCTGTAGATGTTCCAATTTCCAAGATCTGTTTGGCTTGTTTTAAGCGAATTTGCATAGCTAAAAATAGTGCAGACTCAGGCTCAATATTTCGGTAACGCGCAAGTCGGTGATTTTGCGCAGCATCGTGAGCACTAAAGTCTGCATAGAGTTGTTGCATATAGTTTTTAAAATTTGCATCCATGCTCATGATTCTGTCCTTTTGTTATTTCTTTCATATTTAAAGATTAAAGTACTAAATGTCTGCTCAGTGGGTTTCTTGGATCAGTTTAAAACGTGGAATTACTTCACCATCAATTTCAACGGTTTCCATAAACATCTCTAAGGGTCTGACCCACATTGAATAGTCGTCATACAAGCACTGATAGACCACAACTTTTTCACGCGTTTCACTATGTGTTGCAACATGAAAGATTTGATACAACTGACCTTTATAATGCTGATAAATTCCCTGTTTAACCTGCATGCCATTTCCCTAAAAAGTTCTCAATACAATAGCGTTGACTCTAGCATTGTCTTGCTTAAAGCGCGATGAATTCGTTTATTTTTCCACTATTTAACTTGTATTTCTCGATAGTGGCCCAATATTGACTGCATTCACATCGGTATATTCTTATGATTTAGAAAGAAATTTAATCATTTGATTTGTAAAACCGATTAATTTTATAAAAACAAACCGTTTCACCTATTTAATGGTTTGTTCTATCATTCTCTCATCAAATAAATTTACTCCTCTGGAGACGTTAGCAATGTTAGATCAAAATACTTCTGCTCAATTAAAAACCTTACTTGAACGCCTTGAAGGCCCGATTGAAATCGTCGCGACTTTAAACGGCACGGACAAATCAGACAAAATTAAAGAATTGGTAACTGAAGTTGCTGCTTTATCTGATTTAGTGACTGCACGTTTTGACGGTAACAACAGCCGCGCGCCAAGCTTTGGTATTGCAAAAGCAGGTGAAACTCCACGCGTATTCTTCGCAGGTTTGCCGATGGGCCACGAATTCACTTCTTTGATCTTGGCATTGTTACAAACCTCTGGTTATGCACCAAAAGTATCTGACGAAGTACTGAATACCATCAAAGGTCTAGGTCTTAAAACTGACTTTGATGTGTTTGTATCTTTAAGCTGCCATAACTGTCCTGACGTGGTTCAAGCACTTAACTTGATCGCAATTTACAACCCGGGTACAACTGCAACCATGATTGATGGTGCATTCTTCCAAGACGAAGTGGAAGAACGCAAAATCATGGCTGTACCAATGGTATTCCAAGACGGCAACCACATCGGTCAAGGTCGTATGACCTTGGAAGAAATCATTGCCAAATTGGATACTAACTCTGCAGCGAAAGATGCTGAAAAGTTAAATGCCAAAGATGCCTTTGATGTTCTTGTGATTGGTGGTGGTCCTGCAGGGAATACTTCTGCAATCTATGCTGCACGTAAGGGTATTAAAACCGGTATCGTGGCTGAACGCATGGGCGGTCAGGTGATGGATACCATGGACATTGAAAACTTCACGTCGATTCAAAAGACTCAAGGTCCTAAGTTTGCTGCTGAAATGGAAGCACATGTACGTGAATACGGTGTGGACATCATGAACTTGCAACGTGTATCTGACATCAAAGGTGCTGACCAAACAGCCAATGGCTTGGTTGAAGTGACTTTAGAGAATGGTGCAAAACTTGAATCTAAAACAGTGATTCTTTCAACAGGTGCACGTTGGAGAGAAATGAACGTTCCGGGCGAACAAGAATACCGTACTCGTGGTGTTGCATACTGCCCACACTGTGACGGTCCATTGTTCAAAGGCAAACGTGTTGCAGTGATCGGTGGTGGTAACTCTGGCGTTGAAGCAGCGATCGACCTTGCAGGTATTGTTGAACATGTAACGCTTGTTGAGTTTGATACCAAGCTTCGTGCTGACCAAGTGCTTCAAGACAAGTTAAACAGCTTGCCGAATACGACTGTGATCATGAATGCATTGTCTACAGAAGTGGTCGGTGATGGTTCACAAGTGACTGCACTGAACTACAAAGACCGTGCAACAGATGAAATCAAAACGATTGAATTGGCAGGTATCTTTGTACAAATCGGTTTGTTACCAAATACTGATTTCTTAAAAGAAACAGCGGTTGAACTTTCAAACCGTGGTGAGATCGTAATTAACGAGCGTAACGAAACCAATGTGAAAGGTGTATTTGCTGCAGGTGACTGTACAACAGTACCGTACAAACAAATCATCATTGCAACAGGTGAAGGCGCGAAAGCTTCATTGTCTGCTTTTGATTACATCATCCGTTCGGGTCAATAATTCAGTTTAAACAGAACAGCAAAAGCCAGTTTTCGAACTGGCTTTTTTTATGACTGAAAATTCATGTCTTGTTTCATTTATAAATTATTAATAAAACAAATATTTAACTCTCTGACGCTTTTCACTTACACAATAATGAGCAAAACAAACCGTTTAAAACTTGTACAGCAGCTTATTTGCACATTAAGATAAAACAATCATCACGGATTGATGGTTGACAATAACAACAAGAATGTTGGTCAAATTCGACTAAATGGAGAAACGCAATGCACTATCAATATCACTGTGCTTGTTGCAATAAAGTATTGGCTTCAAGCGATAAAGAATGTTCCGAATGTGGCTCGCATAATATCCGTAGCCCATATGGCTTTTGGATATTTTGCATACTCAGTTGTTTGGCTGTTGCCATTCTATTTAAGAGTGTTCAAGTGTATTTGCAACAGCACGATACTGAAGCGACAACCCAACTCAACATCTTTGAAGTACTCAAGCAGGATGGTAAAAATTAAGCTTTTTTACAACAGCCAAATATAGCCCTATGAACAGGCTGGCAATGCCTAAATATCATACAATCCGTATTTAAGCGCTATTATCCAGTTGCTTTAAAGTCATTCAAAGCGAGAAATTAAAATGATGAAAGCCTGAATGATTTCAGGCTTTTTTATGCGCTTGCATCGCCCTGCTTACTTATCTTCACGAGGAAAATTCTTTAAACTATGGCGATAGCAATGAGGTTCTAGATGATGGTGCAGTTAATCAAAAAAGGCGGTTTACGTGAACGCGCCAATCGTAGCCGATCATACAAAGGCTCTGAAAATACCGAAACTACCCTCAAGCCAAACCGTTATCGTGATCATGCTGAAACCACCGATACTGCACAAGATCCATCAAATACAGCACCGTCTAAAGACCAAGATCAAACCAATCCAGAGCAATAGAACTTGGACATAAAAAAAGCCAAGTTTTAATACTTGGCTTTCGCTTTGCTGACAGCAATATGTTTGCAGCTATTGAAGATTGAACATTCTAATTGCGTCGAACCACAGCCAAATCGCAAAAATTAAAAATAACGCCCCTGAAACCACATCAATATAACTACCCGAACGTTGGTAGAGTGCTTTAATTTTAGGCAAAGACATAATCATCATAAACAAACTAAACACAATAAAGGTTTGAATCGGAATGATGACAGCAAGCTGTGCTTTTAGGTTACTACTGGCTGATGAACTCAACGCCAGTGAGAACACACTACTAAAATAAATCAATGTTTTCGGATTGGCTAAATTTGTAAATAAACCTAATAAGAAATAATTTTCAGTTTTCTGCTGACTTAAGGCCTGCCCATCTTCTAAATTGGCTGTTTGATTTAAACTTTTAAGCCCGCCACTAAACATTGCCCAACCCATTTTCGCTAAGAAAAATCCACCAACAGCCATTAAAACTTGTTGTATCCATGGAAATTGCTCAACCAGAACCGTAAAGCCCAATAAGGTTAAAACGACCCACACCACAATCCCGACAGAGATCCCCGCAATAATTTTTAAGGTATTTGCACGCGTTGTTGATGCTGCACTTTTAGCAATTAATAATACATCTGGACCGGGACTCAACTGCGCAACAAAATGAAGCGCACAGATGGTGAATAACAGTGACATGCAAGCTGATTCATTTGAATTAAAACGTGAAGATTATATCGCCTGTTCAATTTTTTTGTTGGCAACACAAGGTTTATTTTTAGGCCGTATCAAAATTTACGCAAAAAAAAAGCCGAATACACATTCGGCCTTTCATACTGAGTTAATTATTTTTTATTGACATCTTTCAGTTCAATTTGTTTCGCATCTGGCGTCACTTCACGAGCTTCACCATCAATAACGGATGAATCACGACCTGATTGCTGATTTTGCATATCTTGCATTTGACGCATCATATCTGCAAATGGGTTCTGACCTTGAGCACCGCCCATGCCTCCCATATCGCCCATCATGCCACCCATCATTTTTTCCATCATGGCTTGCTGACGCTTCATCATTGTTTTCATCATGACTGCTTTCATGGCATTTTGTACAGGTGGAATCAAAATAAGTAATGCCATAATATCTGAGATTAGACCGGGTAACAGCAATAAGAAACCAGCCAAAATTTTTGGTAAATTTCCAGTTAAAGCTGGATCATTACTCATTTGACCTGCTTGCATTTGCTGCATTTGAGGCATCAGACCTGATGAATATTTACGGATAATATTCATCCCTATAAAGAAGGCCGCCACGAACCAGAAAAAGACATACCACATGCTGCCGACGAGGTCGCCCACACCGATCCAGACAAACACTTCCAGGATCAAGCCTGCTAAAATCAGAAGAAATAATTTCATGAAAATTAAACAAATCTCAGTAAATTAATTTAAGGTGTTGCGTTCAACTGCTCAATCACTATCAAGCTTTTTTGACACGCTTATGTAACAATATGGGCATATTTTTATTTTTAAAGGGCAAATAGGGCAAACATGTCATTAATTATCGGTATTGACCCTGGGTCGCGCTTAACTGGTTACGGCATCATCGAGAAGGATGGTTCTAAACTACGTTTTGTCGATGCTGGCACCATTCGTACCGAAACGACAGAAATGCCTGAACGCTTAAAACGTATCTTTGCTGGTATTGATCGTATCGTAAAGTTTCACGGGCCTACTGAAGCTGCGGTTGAACAAGTCTTTATGGCTCAAAACCCTGACTCGGCCTTAAAATTAGGTCAAGCACGTGGTGCTGCCATTGCCGCTTTAACCAATTTAGATTTACAAGTCGCTGAATATACTGCACGTCAAATTAAACAATCAGTAGTCGGCTATGGTGCTGCTGATAAAGAACAAGTCCAAATGATGGTTATGCGCATTCTGAACCTAAGTATCAAACCTCAGCAGGATGCAGCCGATGCTTTGGCTGCCGCAATTTGTCATGCGCATGCGTCTGGTAGTATGAGTAAAATGGCTGTACTGAATGCCTTAGGTGGTATGGCTCGTGGCCGAAGCCGTGTAAGCACTCGACGTCGATAAATAATCATCAAATCATATAGCGCAGTAATTCATTCTGTTTTCAAAAGCCCACTCAATCTAGTGATCAAATTTAGCGAATCATTTTAAAACCGCTATAGTCTAATTCATGCATTGGAATTTCTTGCTGATCGATTTTAGTCACGTCTGCTCGTAACGGCCCTACCAGACTGTGTTTCAGTATTTTATGAATGGCGTCTTCAGTTCCTATAATCAGCGCTTCAACTTCGCCCGTCGCTAGATTTTTCACATAGCCATTTAAACCGAGTGCAAGCGCTTGCTGCTCAAACCAACGACGGTAGCCAACACCCTGCACTTTACCTTGAATTCTCAATTTAACTGCATGCATTTTAGTCTTCAACACCTGAATGATTGACCACATGATAAACCGCTTGGGCCATATCCTGTGCTTGCAAACCACGCATCCCCGACTTCGCCAATACATCACCTGCTAAAGCATGCAGGCTTACGATTTCGTGCAGATGAATTTGCTGCTGAAATTGTGCTTTTAAACTTGCAATCATCCCCGCAAGCACATCTCCCATACCGCCTGTACCCATTCCCGCATTACCTGCGGTGCAAATCCAAAGCTGATCTTCAAGTATTAAGCTGCCTGCCCCTTTAAGCACCCATTGACCTTGAAATTTTTCTTTCAATTGTTGAATTGCTTGTACACGATCTGCTTCAACTTCAGCAATAGATAGACCCAATAATTTTGCAGCTTCACCCGGATGTGGCGTTGCATAGGTGCGTGCATTCAATTTTTCAGGTGTTTCTGCTAGAAACCACAAGGCATCGGCATCCAAAACAATTTCCAAGGTTGACTGCTGAATCAATGGAAACCATGACTGAAACTGCTGTTGTGCCCAATCGTCACGACCAAGCCCCATGCCAAAGCTAATCGCATCGACATGATCGATCAGTTGCTGAATCGCTTCTGTATTTAAAGCATTGATATCGCGTAGCATAATATTCGGTGCGCGCGCCAAAATAGCGGTGTGATGTCGTGCATCACAAACAACCGTGACCTTACCTGCACCTGCATGGAATGCAGCCTCAGCAGCCATAATCACCGCCCCACCCATTTCAGCATGTCCACCAACAACTAAAACATGTCCATAACTGCCTTTATGACCAAAAGCTTGACGTGCAGGTAAGGCTATTTTCTGCGGCGACAAATACGCAAGTGGCTCTAGTTCTGCATCAGTCGGTATACATGCCATCACCACAACTTCACCTGCATATTCCTTCGCTTGGCCTGTAAATAACCCTGCTTTTAGACCCAATGCCGTAAATGTATAATCGGCTTGAAATGCGATGGGTAAAGGCTGCCCTGTATTGGCATGTAATCCGCTTGGAATATCAATCGCAACTTTGAGTCCCATGCATGCATTCAATCGTTGAATAATGGCTTGCCATTCATTAGAAAGTTCACGATTGAGTCCAATACCAAATAATGCGTCGATGTAGACGTCATAATCACGCTGAAAATCAAAATGTGTATAGATCTTGAGCTTGTGATCTAATGCTTCCTGTACTGCACAATGTAAGTCCTTCGATGCTCCAATTTCAGCGGCATAGATATCGACTTGAAAGCCTGCTTGCTGTAGGTATTGCGCTGTAAGATAGCCATCACCTGCGTTGTTGCCCTGCCCACAACACACTGCAATATTTTTTAAATTTTGCTGCTTTAACATTGGAATGAGTTGCTGAGCAATCGACCATGCAACCTGCTGCATCAGGCCATAACTGCTATTGTGCTGAGCAAACCAACGCTGCTCCCAAGCTTGAATACTTTGGCTAAGATAAACAGGGCTATGGTAAACTTGCAGACGCATTGTTTTTCCTTGTTATGATTATGGCCGCTTCAACTCCTGCACAAAAAATTCCTGTCGATCAATATGATCCAGAAACCCTAAAAGCATGGATTAAAGCACAAGCCTTAAATTTAGGTTTTTCTGATTGTGTCATCGCAAAGCCAGATGCTCAAGAGGAACTCCCTCGTTTTAAAGAATATTTAGAACGTGGTTATCATGGCGATATGAAATTCCTAGAGGAAAACCTTGAAAAACGTGCCAATCCTGCACTTTTAGTCCCCGGCACCCGCAGTATCATTTGTGTCCGCATGGATTATTTGGTCGAAACCCCAAAACCACGTTATGTGCCTGATGAGCCGAATGCAGCCATCATTGCACGCTATGCACGTGGTCGTGACTACCACAAAGTCATGCGTGGTCGTTTAAAAACTTTGTCGAATATCATCCGTGAAAAAATCGGAGATTTTGAATCTAGACCCTTTGCCGACTCTGCACCAGTGTTTGAAAAATCCTTAGCTGAAAATGCAGGCATGGGCTGGACAGGCAAACACACCTTACTGATCCATAAAAAATCAGGCTCATTTTTTGTATTAGGTGAGCTGTTTACATCACTCGAATTACCTTTTGATTCGCCGGCAACCAAACATTGTGGTTCATGCACAGCCTGTATTGATATCTGTCCAACTCAGGCCATCGTTGAGCCCTATATGTTAGATGCACGTAAATGCATTGCCTACTTAACCATCGAATACAAAGGCATCATTCCTGAAGAATTACGTCGTGGCATCGGTAACCGTGTGTTTGGTTGTGATGACTGTCAGCTCATCTGTCCATGGAATAGTTTTGCGCATAAAACTCAAATTGAGGACTTTTATCCACGTCATGGTCTCGATCAAGTGAGTTTATTAGATCTTTGGCAATGGGATGAAGCCACCTTTTTAAGCTGTACTGAAGGAAGTCCTATCCGACGAACAGGCTATCAAAGCTTTATGCGAAATATCGCCATTGGCTTAGGCAATGCACCATACAGTTCAAATATTGTTCAATCATTAAAAAATTCTCGCGAAAAACATGACGCGATTGTGCAAGTTCATATTGATTGGGCAATTACAGAACAAAACTCAAAAATGCTTTAAGGGTTTTCATTCTATATTTTCCAGATTCTTACAAAGTTTTCATTTAAGCTAAAACTTAGTGACGCAATCAAAGAAATTAATTTTTCAGCTTAAAATAAACATTGCAGCGATTGTGCTGTCATTTAACACAACTTTGTAAGCATCTTAAATATCAAAAGTTCTTTAAAAAAGTCATTTCAATGCATTTTAGACAACTTTCAATGTTACAAAATAGTCTTGGAAGTCTGCAAATTTTACGTATGATGATCTGCATTAGGCAGAAAATATGGATCATTTATGAGCTACCGAAATGACTGGACACATCCAGAAATACAAGAGTTGTATCAACAACCATTGATGGATTTATTATTCCAAGCACAGACCATTCACCGTGAATATTTCCAAGCCAATCATATTCAAGTCAGCACCTTACTTTCGATTAAAACCGGTAAGTGCCCTGAAGACTGTAAATATTGCTCTCAGTCTGCACATTATGACTCTGGATTAGAAGCTGAAAAACGTCTGGCTGTGGAAAAAGTCATCAATGAAGCGAAAGCTGCGCTTGCCTCAGGTTCTTCGCGTTTTTGTATGGGCGCTGCATGGCGCAATCCACATGAACGGGACATGCCCTATGTGCTAGAAATGGTGCGTGAAGTCAAAGCGCTGGGACTTGAAACCTGTATGACCCTTGGCATGCTGAATCAGTCTCAAGCAGAGCGCCTACATGAGGCAGGCTTAGATTATTACAACCATAACCTCGATACCTCTCGTGAGTATTATCCCAATGTCATTAGCACACGTAGCTATGATGACCGTTTAACGACGCTGGACTATGTCCGCCAATCTGGAATGAAAATCTGTAGCGGCGGAATTGTGGGCTTAGGTGAAAGCCGTGATGACCGTATCGCCTTTTTGATGGAGTTGGCAACGCTGCCGATTCATCCTGAATCCGTGCCGATTAATCTCCTTGTCCCTATTCAAGGTACCCCACTTGCAGAGGTTGAGAAACTTGATGTGATCGAATGGATTCGCACCATTGCAGTCGCACGGATCATTATGCCAAAAAGCTATATTCGACTCTCTGCAGGTCGTGAATCCCTGAGTGATTCAGAACAAGCTTTGGCATTTATGGCAGGTGCAAATTCACTCTTTTCTGGTGAAAAACTACTGACCACGCCAAATGCAGGCGAAGGCAAAGATCAGCTTTTATTTAGCAAACTCGGTTTAGTGGCTGAACAGCCCAAACCAAATGCTGCACAGCTTTCAACTGATGCCATGCAAATGGCTTAAAATAAGCCCCGAAGTTCGGGGCTTAGTTCAATTGAATGATCAGTGATAGGTTTCAATGTGCAATGCAAGAGACGGTGCGAATTAATGAAATGGCTAAATCACCATGAGTAGGGAAAATATATCGTTTACTTAGCGAAGTTATGTGCTGTTATTAAAATGCCATAGCCTGCATTTAAATAATCCCCTTCACGGATGACGTCTTGACCATTAGCATGTTGAACCACCAATTGCTGCTGAATCGCATCATAATGAAAAGATTCAAAGCAATCTTGATGTTGTAATAACCATGCAATGGTATCTGCCATATTGGCATCGACGGTATAACGCTCGGCTTGAAAATCTTTACTCATATCTGCATAAAAACTGTGAATGTATTTCTATTTTAATGATTTCAATATTGACCGGCATTAAAAAAGTGAGCTTTCGCTCACTTTTTTTTCGGCTTAGACTCTGCATTACTTTGTCACACCGCACTTACGACATTCCTTGTGCGAACCGATTTCTTCCATTTGCTCGTATTCGTAAATATGCATGCAAAATAGTTTTCTGAATAATTGAAGCATGTTGTTAAAACTCCCATTTATTTATTAATGTGCTTCTGAATATTTCGTCCTGAAATATTATGATCATGCCTAAACACGCCATAGCTAATTTATTATCATATTTTTCCAATGAGTCAAATATCTTTACTTTAAAATGACACAATTTCGGATAATCGGTTATTTTTAAGCCTTCCTTATATTCACCTGAGTTCTAAGGATTTTTATTAATATCAGCATCACAGATATAGATTAATTTTCAGCAAATTTCGCACAAAAAAAACTCCCCCTTAGGAGAGTTTTTTCAAATAGATGATCACACGAGTAACGTTATTAGCCAGCCCCAGATTTATACGTTCTGACTGGCAAACTTCGCACGTGCAGCATGCAATTTTTTATAGCTATCAATCAGACGTAAATGACGATCCAAACCTTCCAATTGCATATTGGTTTCAGTTAAACCGTAGAAGCGAAGACTGCCATCCATTGAACCAATCACTGCATCCATACGTTCGTCACCAAACATACGACGGAAATTATGTTCATAGTCATTGAGATCTAAGTCATCGTCCAATTCAACTTCTAAAACCACATTCATGCATTGATAGAACAAACCACGTTCAACTGTATTAGTGTTGTACTGAAGGAAGGTTTCGACCAACTCTTTTGCTTCTTCAAATTCTTGTAAGGCAATATAGATCAGTAGTTTGAGCTCAAGAACCGTTAATTGGCCCCATACGGTATTGTCATCAAACTCAATCCCGATGAGCGTCACAATATCCGTGTAATCATCCACCTCAAGCTCTTCTAAGCGCTCAACCAGTGACACTAACTCGTCTTCATCTAGGCGATGAATGTTTAAAATATCTTCACGGAAGTCCAAAGCTTTGTTGGTGTTATCCCAAACCAAGTCTTCAACCAAATACACTTCAGAATAACCCGGAACCAAAATACGACATGCCGTAGCACCTAGATGCTGGTAGACCGCCATATACACTTCTTTGCCCATGTCTTCTAGAATCGCAAACATCGCTGCAGCTTCTTCCGCATTGGCATTTTCACCTTCAGATGTGAAATCCCACTCTACAAAATCATAGTCTGATTGTGCGCTAAAGAATTTCCAAGATACCAAACCACTTGAGTCAATAAAGTGTTCTACAAAGTTATTTGGCTCAGTGACTGCATTCGAGCTAAACGTTGGTTTTGGTAGATCGTTTAGACCTTCAAAGCTTCGGCCTTGTAGAAGCTCGGTTAAGCTACGCTCTAAAGCTACTTCGAGTTTAGGGTGCGCACCAAAAGATGCAAAAACCCCACCAGTACGTGGGTTCATTAAGGTTACGCACATCACAGGGTACTGACCACCAAGTGAAGCATCTTTTACCAATACAGGAAAACCTTGTTCTTCTAAGCCTTGAATACCCGCAACAATACTTGGATATTTGGCTAAAACCTCTTCTGGTACATCTGGTAGAGCCAATTCACCTTCTAAAATCTCACGTTTTACTGCACGCTCAAAGATTTCAGATAAGCATTGAACCTGCGCTTCTGCCAAGGTATTCCCTGCACTCATGCCGTTTGATAAGTATAAATTTTCAATCAAGTTTGATGGGAAATACACTGTTTCACCATCAGACTGACGTACAAATGGCAGAGAACAAATACCGCGTGCTGTATTTCCTGAATTGGTGTCATATAGATGTGTGCCTAATAACTCATTTTCTGGGTTATAAATTTCACGCGTATAGTCATCTAAGATTTCAGTAGGTAACTCGCCTTCTGGGCCGGGTTGGAACCATTTTTCATCTGGGTAATGCACAAAGTCAGCATTGGCAATCTCTTCACCCCAGAACTGGTCGTTATAGAAGAAGTTGCAATTGAGACGTTCAATAAATTCACCCAAAGCCGAGGCTAAGGCACTTTCTTTGGTTGAGCCTTTACCATTGGTAAAACACATTGGCGATTGTGCATCACGAATATGTAGTGACCAAACATTCGGTACGATATTACGCCATGATGCAATTTCGATCTTCATGCCTAAACCTGCCAAAATACCTGACATATTGGCAATGGTTTCTTCTAATGGCAGATCTTTACCCGGAATAAACGTGGTACTTTCTGACGCTAAATTTGGCATAAGTAAAGCTTGTGCATCTGCATCAATGCTTTCTACTTCTTCTATGACAAATTCAGGACCAGTCTGAATCACTTTTTTAACCGTACAGCGGTCAATTGAACGCAAAATGCCTTGACGGTCCTTTTCAGAAATATCCGCAGGTAGTTCAACTTGAATTTTGAAAATTTGCTTATAGCGGTTTTCAGGATCAACAATATTATTTTGTGATAAGCGAATATTATCTGTCGGAATGTCTCGCGCCGCACAATACACTTTTACAAAATACGCTGCACATAATGCTGATGACGCTAAAAAGTAGTCGAATGGTCCGGGAGCAGAGCCATCGCCTTTATAGCGAATAGGTTGGTCGGCAATTACCGTGAAGTCATCAAATTTGGCTTCTTGTCGAAGGTTATCGAGATAATTAACCTTAATTTCCATGTGGGCACCTAAATATTCTTATGTGTCAGTGCAACACATAAAAATGAAAACATAAGCCGAATAACTGTAGGACATTGACTTAAAAATGTGAGGCCAGTACCAATCTAAGCGCTGTTGGGCACGGTACTGACAAGAATGGGCATTATTATAAGGTTATTTTGACTGTTTGATAACTTTTGTCGTGATTTACATCACGATAGGATTTGACACTTTGTGCATTTTGGTCGAATCAAAGCTTAACTGCTGCAACTACAGCCAATTTGTTGTGTTAGTGTGCAGCCGTGAAGAAAAAGGCTTGTCTTTTAAAAAAATCTTCGCTAGTATGCTTTGCGTCTGAACTTGTTGATAAATAACACATTCAGAATATAGGGCCTATAGCTCAGTTGGTTAGAGCAGCGGACTCATAATCCGTTGGTCCACAGTTCAAGTCTGTGTGGGCCCACCATATAAAACAACCCCTTACGTGCATTAATCGTGAGGGGTTTTTTAATGTTAAAAGCTAAGTAAAGTTTGTCTAAGCCTTTAAAAGATATGGCAGATAACATATAGATACGTACAAAACTTCAAGTCAACTTGAGTAAGCTACGATTGGTTAATACGAGAAGTAGGTTATAAAGAAATACATTCAAGAAAAATTTAAAAGCTTAAGTTCTAGCTACCCTTAAATAAAGTCACGATTTGTTATACTTAAAAGGTATTATTTTATTCATTATAAGCAAATGTTTTTTGATTCATGACATTTAGAAATACTATATATTTCACACTTTAAAAGCACAAATATTAAGACTCAACCTGTTCAGGCTTTCTTAAGTCCAAATAAAACTCAACAATTGACCAAATAACAATCAAAGCAAACATAGCAACAGCGAATAACACAGCAGTTAAATAAATCATGCTTGAGTTCTCCGTTAGAAAACGAGTTAAGACCAACAGGTTAAAAATTTTAACCTACGACAAAAGTCTAATAAGAATTTCTGACGGTGCCTAGCCATATTTAGCAAATTTTTAAGAGTATTTTTATCTATGATGATAGCTTTGCTATATAAAATTTAACCGATTTATTGCTAAAAAGTATAATTCTTCAATCCCCCCTTCTTATTCCGATTTGAAATATATGCATAATTCAGATCAAAGCTCACTTAAATCCTCTTGACTGATGATCCAAACAAGCAGAAATTACACCTTTTTAAAATCACCGTACCACCGACTATGTTGAAAAAGTTTATTGGCGAATCTGCATTTAAATTGGCAGGCTGGAAATACCACGTAGAGCCTGATGTTTTAGAAAATAAACAAGTGATCGTCGGCTTTGAACACACCTCAATGATGGATGCTGTTCTTTCACTGGCCCTTTGCCAAATTTACGACATTAAAATTCACACGCTGATTAAAAAAGAACTCTTTAAAGGTCCATTTAAACCTGTTCTTGAAGCGATTGGCGGTATTCCTGTAGACCGTAAAGCCAATAAAGACATCGTGACTCAAATGGTTGAGCATTTTGAAGCTAGCGAAAAATTTAATTTAGTCATTGCTCCAGAAGCGACCCGTGCAGTACGTGGTGAAACACGAAAACCAATTCGTACAGGCTTTTGGTATATTGCTAAAGCAGCAGGTGTGCCGATTGTATTAATGTATGCCAACTCAAAAACCAAACAAGGTGGTATTTTCGGTAAGATTTACCCGACTGAGCTCGATCACGATTTAGCTTTAATTAAGCAACTCTATAAAGATAAAGTAGGTTTAGATATCGTGATCCCAGAACCTAAAAATAAAGACTAAGCGCCATTCACGTTTTAACGAACTACGTATTTAAAGATATAAATGTCACGTGCTCCATGCATTGTACATTTATATCTTCCTGTTATATCAAGATAGAGCTCACCCTTTTAGCCCGATTCTCAGCATAAGAAAAATTACAGTACGGGCGTTTAGACATTTCGCATTATTTTCTCAAATTTGGATATTTTTTTTTCAACTACTCAATTCCTGAAATCCAGTACTTTCACACAAAAAAGCCATTATGGTAGAATTTGCTCAATTTGATAGGCATAAGGCCAATCTACAAGGAGCATATTTCGCATGGCGGGTCATTCCAAGTGGGCTAATACTAAGCATCGTAAAGCAAAACAAGATGCGAGCCGCGCTAAAGTATTCACAAAATTTATCCGTGAAATCGTGACAGCTGCACGTTTAGGCGGCGGTGATGTAGCGTCTAACCCACGTTTACGTGCTGTTGTTGAAAAAGCATTAGTTGCAAACATGACACGTGACACCATTAACCGTGCAATCCAACGTGGTGTAGGCGGTGAAGAAAATGCTGATCTAAAAGAAGTCACTTACGAAGGTTATGGCGTTGGTGGTGTTGCTGTCATCATTGAAACAATGACTGACAACTTGAACCGTACTGTTCCTGACGTTCGTCACTGTTTCTCTAAAACTGATGGTAATTTAGGTACTGCAGGTTCAGTGGCTTATATGTTTACCAAACGTGGTGAGATTACTTTTGAAGATGTTTCTTTAGAAGATCAAATCATGGACATCGCTTTAGAAGCGGGTGCTGAAGACATCGAAGTGGACGAAGAAGAAATTTTAGTTATCACCACACCTGAAACTTTCGGTGAGGTTCAGGATGCACTTGCAGCAGCAGGTTTAAAATCTGATAACGCCGAAGTGGTCATGAACCCTTCAACTAAAGCGTTAATTTCAGATATCGAACAAGCGAAAAAAATCATCAAAATGATTGATATGTTTGAAGATCTAGACGACGTTCAAAACGTGTATACCAACGTTGAATTTACAGATGAAGTGATGGCTGAATTAGAAGCTCTATAATTCAATCGAGTGAAGTATAAAACGCACCCTTCGGTGCGTTTTTTATTGCCTAGCTTTCAACTGTTTGAGTTTATATATGAGGGCTGCATTTAAACCTTATTTAATAAGCCATTACAGTTAAAAACATTATATTGTTTAATTACAAAGCTCGAATGTAATGCGACCACATGTTCAATTTTACCAATGCGTTTGAGTAAAATTTCACTATAGTTTTCCATATCTCGTGCAACGACTTCCACAATAAAATCGGCAGACTGCCCTGTCACTAAAAATGCATTGATGACTTCCGGAATACTTTCAAGTTCTTCTAAAAATTTAGCAAAAGTATCTGTATCATGTTTGCTTAAGGACACCTGTAGCAGCACATGCAAACTAAAGCCCAATTTTTGATAATTAATTTCACGTTTTAGACCACTGATAATATTGTGATCAATCAATTGTTTGATCCGCCGATGAACTGAACTGACCGATAAATTCACTCGCTCTGACAGTTCATTTAAATTGACATCTTCATGGGTCAAAATTTCTAAAATTTGTTTATCAAAACGGTCTAGTTCCATCAGTCTACTCCAGCCATTTTTGAAAACAGTGCTGATGATCCCAATTCATCAAACACCTGTTGTCATTTTCAATGTTATTTTAAGTTTTAAAATCAGCATTTATGTGCAAGTTTTCTCATGTATAGCATGATTTATTAAAAATAATAAAGCTCATATGCATTATGAACATAATAATTTTCATATATATCGTGTTTAAATGAATGTTTTTTCATCACGGTTTGATTTTTTATATTACCAAGTAAGTATTAAGTGGCTTAAAAAAAGCGCGCCATTAGGCGCGCTTTTTTTAAGCAGTATGACGCAAAGTTTCATATAAAGGGCTTATACACCACGCCAATCTACCCGTGCATTCCGTTCTGTTTGGTATATGCGTTGTACATATTGACCTAAAGGCAAATCGCTCAAATAGGCTTTATAAGCTTTGAACTCTTCTGACAAGGTTTCGCCATGCTCTTTTTCCCACGGCGTTCCGACAACCTCTAATAACGGCGCTAACATTGAACACACCGCAATATCGGCTAAACCTAATCGGTCGCCCACAAAATAACGCCCACCTTGTTCAATCAGACGTTGATTTAAATCAACCACAATTTCATCCAGTCGCTCACGTGAAGCCGCAACCTTATCTGTATCTAATTGATAACCCTTAGAAACCAGTGCCTTTATAATCGGTTTTGAATATTTTTCAAACTGACGTAAATAGCCTTTTTCACCAATTAAAATATCAAGTGATTCTTCACTTTCATTTAATACATGTGCCAACCCCCAACGGCGCACATGTTGCCCTAACTCAATGGAGAGTTCATTAATTTCTAAAGCGTCTTCACGCAG
This sequence comes from Acinetobacter sp. YH12097, assembly GCF_013419225.1. Taxonomy (NCBI): domain Bacteria; kingdom Pseudomonadati; phylum Pseudomonadota; class Gammaproteobacteria; order Moraxellales; family Moraxellaceae; genus Acinetobacter; species Acinetobacter sp. YH12097. The sequence continues at coordinate 80,883 of NZ_VPAN01000008.1, forward strand.
TTTGACATCTGGACGGATCAGACTATGTTCGGGGTAGGTCGCATCCAAGTAAAAGGCGATTTGAGTTGAATCTGCAACCCAATGATCTTGATCACGTAAAATCGGTAATTTGTTTTGCCCTGTTTTAAGCTGTGCAAATGCACGATGTACACCCGGCATTAAATTATGAGCCACATAATCCAACTCTTTATGATCGAGTAACCAGCGCGCCTTTTCACAAAAATGTGAGAGTGGAAACTGGTAGAGAGTTCGCATAAATGCTCCAAGTTTTTGTTGTAACTGTAGTTTATAAAACCCAGTAATTTTATAGGGATACTTTAGTCACTGTGTTATTGAAACACAATGTCATTTTTACACCTATTCTGCATCTGTAGTGCAACTCAAGCATTATTCAGACGTGAATTCATCTCTATCTCTGCGCGATTCAATAAGATATACATTCTCCTGCCCATATCACCTGACTTTATTATGGCTTTCATGTAAAATCATCCACAATTTTTTTATAATACTTTGTGAGTTATTTCATGGGTTTTAACTGTGGTATTGTCGGCCTGCCGAACGTTGGTAAATCAACGCTTTTCAACGCATTAACCAAAGCTGCGATTGCTGCTGAAAACTTCCCATTCTGTACAATTGAGCCAAATACTGGGATCGTACCTGTACCTGACCCACGTATGGATAAACTTGCTGAAATTGTAAACCCACAACGTGTTGTCCCAACCACGATGGAATTTGTGGATATCGCAGGTCTTGTTGCTGGTGCATCTAAAGGTGAAGGGCTTGGTAACCAATTCTTAGCTAACATTCGTGAAACGGATGCTATTGCACATGTTGTACGTTGTTTTGAAGACGAGAATGTCATTCACGTAAATGGCAAAATTGATCCACTTGACGATATCGCAACAATCAACACTGAACTTGCACTTGCTGACTTAGAAGCTGTTTCTAAAGCAATTACACGTCTAGCAAAATCTGCAAAAGGTGGCGATAAAGAAGCGATTGCGACCAAAGCTGTTTTAGACAAAATCTTACCTTTACTGGATGAAGGTAAACCTGCGCGTGCAGCTGACCTTGATGAAGATGAACGTAAATTGGTGCGTGGTTATGGCTTCTTAACCCTTAAACCAACCATGTATATTGCCAACGTTGCAGAAGATGGTTTCGAAAATAACCCTCACTTAGAAGCAGTGCAAAAATTAGCTGCTGAAGAAAATGCAATTGTGGTTCCCCTTTGCAACCAAATCGAAGCAGAAATTTCATTACTTGAAGATGAAGATCGTGCTGAATTCCTTGAAGCTTTAGGCATGGAAGAACCTGGTCTAAACGTAGTTATTCGTGCAGGTTATGGCTTACTTGGTCTTCAAACATACTTCACAGCTGGTGTACAAGAAGTTCGTGCTTGGACAGTAAAAATTGGTGCAACTGCACCTCAAGCTGCAGGTGTGATTCACACTGACTTCGAAAAAGGCTTTATTCGTGCTGAATGTGTTGCCTACAACGACTTCGTTCAATACAACGGTGAAGCCGGCGCTAAAGAAGCAGGTAAATGGCGTTTAGAAGGTAAAACATACATCGTTCAAGATGGCGATGTTTTACACTTCCGTTTTAACGTATAAGATAGCACCCATAAAAAGCCAGCAATTTGCTGGCTTTTTTAATTTTAGGCAAATGATGAAGCCAAAAAAATATGCATATTTAAAAACTTAAAACCTGCTTAAAAACAAAATTATATCGACACGAATACATGATTTGGTTGCCGAGTCACCACAGTGCAACGACTTAAATCTCTACCGTTCTGCTATAAATTTACTCATAGGCACTAATGCCTATTTTCATAGAACAATAGCAATGAAAAAAATCAGCACAATTCTAACAGCAGGTATCTTTACAATGCTTAGTGCAACTGCGTTTGCATGTCCACAAGGCACCACACTTACAGGTGGTACAGGTGCAAACCATAAAGGTGGTACTTGTGTTTCCATTGCTAAAGATGCAAAACATCAGGAACGTACTGCTACACATGCAGCACAAGTTGCGCAGCATGATGCAAAAATCGCTCGACACGATGCAAAACAAGCCAGCCAATTGGCTCAGAGTAAAGTGAAACATAATCAAAAATTAGCAAAACATGATGCAGCTCAAGCAGAGCATCTTGCAACACAAGCAAAATCAGAAGCTAAAACTTCAGCCCATGCTGCCAAAGCAGCAAATACTGACGCAAAAGCAAAAATCGCTGCACAAAAGGTCGCAGCGGAACAACATAAAGCAGCTGTGAAATCCTAAACAGTTGAGAATCAATACATCGCGCAAAAAAAGCCGGAATTATCCGGCTTTTTTATTCAAATCATTTATGGGTGAGCAGTATGTAATGCTTTTGCATCCATCTCTGCACGCTGTCTTCTTGCTTCTGTCAGCATGCGTTGTTCAAGCTCTTTACGAAAGCCGAGTAGAAACACAAACTCTGCTAGGACAAATAAAGGCCCTATTGCCAAGCCAATAACATCATCCATAAACGCAGGCTTTTTCTTTTCATAATAATGACCGATAAATTGGATGATCCAACCCACAACAAAGATCCCCACACTCCAGATCAACCATGACATAAGGCTCATTTTTGCGATCATTAAGGCTAAAGGATACGTGACGGCAAATACCAATAGCATGATCAAACCGAAAATTTTATCTAAACTCAGGTAATAAATTACACTAGCAATAATCAACAACAATGCAAGGGTCAGTTCAACACCTGAAATCACCAGCCCTGCCCGTGCGGTTAGACACATAATCGAAAATACAATAAGCGGAATACCCACAAAATGCGTTAGCACATTTTTTCGATCTAAATGATATGCTGCATATTGGCTTAACAGTCTTTCAAGTTTGCTCATTAACTTACTCCTTGTTCATTCACTCATTTCACTATATAAAAAATGCATCAATAAAGTTGTCAGCTAATAGACAAGTTGGACCAAAAAATAAGGATATGCTGTGCTGGACGCTCAATATGTGCATCAACTCAATAAAAATGTATGGTATTCAGGCTTAAATCTTTCCTTCCAAGACTTTATCTGCCGCCATGCCTTAACCTTAGCTTTCGAAAAAGACGCACGTGTTTTTTTATCAGGACAGCGTTTTAATGGTATGTATGCGGTCTTAGAAGGCGCAGTTCGCTTAGGCTATATTGATATTCATGGCAAAGAAGCGATTGCCGCCATTGCTGAGCCGATTATGTGGTTTGGCGAAATATCCTTGGTTGACCAATTACCACGTTCTCACGATGCCATCTGTACCAAAAAGTCCACCTTATTACACTTACCGGCTCAAGCAATTCAGCAATTATTACAACAACACCCTGAGTTTTGGTTTCATATTGCCCAGCTCACCAGTCAAAAGCTTCGCTATGCCTTTATGGAACTCATAGCGTTACAAACGCAAAGTTTAAGTCAACGTCTCGCACAGCGTCTGCTGTTTATTTTAAATGGATATGGAAATCATTTGGAAATTGAGCAACACACCATATACATCTCGCAGGAACAACTTGCGCAACTGATGAATTGCTCACGACAATCAGTCAATCAGGAGCTTCAGCACTTGGAAAAAATGCAGGTGCTTCGTGTTGCGTTTAAACAAATTGAAATTTTAGATTTTGCGCAGTTACATCAGATTACTCATGCACTTCCTGTGCATGATGTCTGACATTTGTGATTTAAATAAGTGCATTTAATTGCACCAGAATGATTCTTTATAGTTATTTTGCTTTTATTTGTGGCACTTCGCTTTATCGAGTTTTGATCAAGACAATAATTGGCAAACATTTACACTGTCAAAACCATTTGTACATGCTGCAACTTCTTGAGTTGATGCTTCTGATTTATCTTCAGTCGCTGCTTGTACATTGACTACTGTAGTCAAAACAGCCAAAACCGATAACATCATTAATGTTTTTTTCATCTTAATCACCTATTAAACGTCTTTAATTTAATTTACATACCTCATCTTTTACGCAGTTATTTTTACACAATTTATCAAATAATGATAATTTTAATTTTTTATCACATTATCTATACTTCGTATTATTAATATTTTAAAGATATTAATTAAAGAGAAGGACAGACGACTGGCGTTCTAAAATGGGGAGTTTTTAACAATAAATTCTTCTCAAAAGATATTTTTACAATTCATTATCAATGCTTTATCTATTTAAATTCAAAAAATAAACATGCAAATTTAAAACTAAGCTCAACGCAAAGACAGCAGTCTGATTTATTTTTTATATGAAATAGCGATACTTTTAGGAGAAATTATCAATCATCTATTATAGATTTATTCTTGTTTTTTGATATTTTCCCAAAAAAAAGCAGTGAAACTTCACTGCTTTGATCAATTTAAACGCCTACTTTTTTCGGATCGGTATTTCCGAGTTCAGGGTTTTCAATCGCACCTTTGCATTGATTTTTATCACGCTCATAATCTGCTTGCTTTTGTGCAACAGTCGAACTCTGATCAATACTTTCACGTGCCCAAATTTCCAGACTTGTCAAAGCCTTACGACACAGCGCGTATTTGCCTTCCGTAACAGAATCGGTCATTTTGACATTGATACGCCATTCCGTACTCAATTTACGCGCTGGAATACGAACTTTCTCTTCCATCTGATCGACTTGTTTTGCATAAACAATCGGATCGACTTCATTGATAAACGCCCAAGCTTTGGCAGCATACTCCGTTGCATCATTGGTTAATTTAGGTGCTGCTTTAATTTCGACTTGAGCTTGTTCAGCTCCATCATTACCACAGGCCTGCAACAACACCGTACTGCTCAATAATGAAACAATCAGTATCCCACGCATCTTTAACCTCTGCATATCCGGCTCATTTCAGCAAACATATTCGGCAATATGCTAGTGAATTCGCGTACAATACTCAATCATCATTTGACCTGTTGTTCAACTCTTTCAAAGGTGTGTCGTGTCTGAGCACAAACTTCCTACAGTTCAGCCTGCGGGTTTTTGGCAAGGTGCTAAAGATAGTCAAGCCATTATCTTTACCTATCTTCCTGTTTCTTTTGCATTTGGGGTGTCCGCGACTCAATTTGGTTTCACTGCGTGGGAAGCCTTATTTTTATCATGCTCTATGTATGCCGGTGCCAGTCAGTTTCTCGTCGTTGCGTTACTGGGAAGTGGAACATCCATTTGGATGACTGCACTCACTGTGATTGCTCTCGATATACGCCATTTGCTCTACGGTCCTGCTTTACAAAACCTGATTCAAGACCGACTCAATTTAAAGAAAACGGCAGTTTGGGCTTGGGGTTTAACCGACGAAGTTTTTGCATCAGGTATGATTAAACTGTCGCAACGTCGTCAAGAATGGTCAGAATCTTGGATGTTAGGACTCAGCTTATTTAGTTGGCTGTCATGGGCAACAGGCTCATTTTTAGGCGGTTTATTTGCCGATCAAGTCAGCAACCTTCCACAATTTTTACAAGCCGCACTCGACTTCCTGCTGCCTGCATTGTTTTTAAGCTTTTTACTTGCCGCATTTGAGAAAAAACATACATTTGTGGTCACGGTTACAATTATTGTTTCTGCGATTGCCTGCTACTTTATCGACTTGTCTGCTGCGATTTTTATCGGTATTTCTTCTGGTATTTTTGCCGGTTTATTCAAACATTATGTCTTAAAAAAACCTGATCCTGAACATATGGGTGAAGCATCATGAATCTAGAAATTATCCTGGTCGGGATCTTGGTCGGGATTGCGAATTTTGCATCACGGTTTGGGCCATTCTTTGTAATTCAGAAATTTCAGCAAGGTTCACAGCAGCGTGGTTCTTTATGGCTCAAAATCGCTTTGGGCTCGATTGGTATTGCCGCAATTAGTTCAATGTTGGTGGTTGCAACCTTACCGCCGCTGCTTGAAACTCCAAATAAAAGCTTTGCCATGTTAGTTGGATTTGCTGTGCTTGCAGGCTTGTATTTCAAGTTTAAAAAAATTGTCCCTGCTACGCTGACTGCGGCACTGACTTACGGCTTAGTCTATACCTATATACCTTTTCATCTCTAAAGCTGAGTCAGCGACAATCCAAATAAAAACCTCAAGCACAAGTTTCTTCAGCCTGTGCCTTTTAATTAGCAATATTTATGAGATAGTCAACGCATAACATAAAAATCTAGCGAAACCCCATAGATGGCAAAGTACCATTGTATTCAAGGCAAAATTTATATTCATTCTAGACAACCATCTGAATTGAGTTGGGGACTGCAAAAACCCATCGAAAGTACATATTTTCAATGCTTCATTCAAAGCCAGCTGTTCAGTGGTAATTTCTGCGCTGTACATTACCAACCTGCAGATCAGATCCGCGCCATTTATATAGAGAAAAATCAGCAAAAGACGATTGTGGGCTTATATAACTACACACAGCAGATTCTGCACTTACATCCACGCCGCCTGATGTTTTCACACATATCGATGCCCCGCCTGTTCAGCAATTTTCTGCAGCTGGCGGGGTTTTTATTGATTTTTCTATTGTGCATTTTTAGCCTCAGTTCATGGCTCAATTCATCATTTCACATTCTATCGGTAGTTGCAGACGCACTCTATTTCACTGCCATTTTAATTGGCTTAATATTGATTTTATGCATATGTGTCGCACCACTGCTCGGATTGCTGTACTAGCCCAATTTCCGCCAAACATCTATACAGCTTTGTGCGCTTCAATGTGCAAATTTGGATATTGAGCCATTCCCTGCATCTGTAAAAAATGCAGGTATATTTAAAGTGAATTTAAATAAAAACAACTAATTACCACTTTTTAAAGATTTTCACAGGTAAATAATTACACGAACGCATACCCATAAAGATATAAAAAAAATTGTTGGACAATATCATTTATTTATGTGAACACTCGCTTATCTCTCGAACAAGTTCTGCTATGCTTAAATTCCCATAAAATCAAGCATGGATGATTACATGAGCGTCACTATTGGTACTCCACTTCAGTCTTCAGCGTATAAAGTCTTACTGTTAGGTTCTGGTGAACTCGGTAAAGAAGTTGTGATTTCATTGCAACGTTTGGGTGTAGAAGTTCATGCTGCCGATCGTTATGACCATGCTCCGGCCATGCAAGTTGCACATTTTTCTCATACTTTAAATATGGCAGATCCCGAGGCACTTAAAGCCTTAATTTCTCAAGTTAAGCCTCATTTGATTGTCCCTGAAATTGAAGCCATTGCGACTCAAGTTTTGGTCGAGATTGAAGAACAAAAGATTGCCACTGTCATTCCTTCTGCAAAAGCTGTCAACCTGACGATGAATCGTGAAGGGATTCGCCGTCTAGCTGCCGAAGAGCTTGGACTCCCGACTTCAGCCTACCGATTTTCCAATACCCTTGAAGCGTTCCGTGCAGCATGCGATGACATTGGCTATCCAAACTTTGTTAAACCTGTCATGTCGTCTTCGGGTAAAGGACAGTCACGTGTAAAAAGCTTTGATGAAGTCGATGCTGCTTGGGAATATGCACAAACAGGTGGACGTGTAAATCAAGGTACAGTGATTGTGGAATCACAAATTGACTTTGACTTTGAAATCACCCTGCTGACTGTTCGAGCTAAAAATGCAGAAACAGGTGAAATTGAAACATCATTTTGCGACCCAATTGGCCACCGCCAAGACTCTGGTGACTATGTTGAAAGTTGGCAGCCACAACTTATGACTGCTCTTGCATTAGAGGAAGCCAAGCGTATTGCCAATAAAGTAACCATTGCATTAGGTGGATGTGGCATTTTTGGGGTGGAACTGTTTGTCAAAGGCGATAAAGTATGGTTTAGTGAGGTATCACCTCGTCCACACGATACAGGCCTTGTCACTCTTGCATCGCAATTCCAAAGCGAATTCGAACTGCATGCACGTGCCATTCTTGGTCTGCCTGTGAATACTGCTCGACACAGTACTGCTGCGAGCGCAGTCATCTATGCAGGCGTGGATGATACCAATTTATCATTTACTGGCTTAAATCTTGCTTTGGCTAATCCAGACACCGATTTACGCCTCTTTGGTAAACCAGAAGGCTTTAAACGTCGCCGTATGGGCGTAGCAACAGCACGTGCTGAAACCACAGATCATGCGCGTGAACTTGCTCAACATGCTGCACAACAAGTCAGTGTTCAACAAAACTAAGTTTGTAACACCTTAACGGACCACTGTTCATGATCAATACGCTTCCTCTGCTGAATTACATTAAAAGTAACCACGACATTCAGGCGATTAACCAATGGCGCTCAGATGTTGAAAATCAGCTACAGGAATGCTTTGAAAATGGACAGTCGATTCGTGATGTGATTTTGGCGCGATCGAATCTAATCGATGAAGCTTTAAAGTTCTTATGGACACATGCTGAACTCGACCAAACCGATCTCGGTTTGTTTGCTGTAGGTGGCTATGGTCGCCGTGAAATGCTGCCATACTCCGACGTCGATATCATGATTTTGTCTGAGGATGAAATCAGCCCAGAACAAGAAAAACTCATCTCCAGCTTTATTTCAACACTTTGGGATGTTGGTAATTTCAAACCGGGCATCAGTGTACGTACTATTAACGATTGTGTTGCTCAAGCCACCAATGATTTAACCGTGGCAACAGCGCTGATCGAAGCACGTTTGATTGTGGGCAATGAACACCTAGCCAAATGGCCACGCCGTATCGTGTCACAGACATGGACGGATAAAACCTTCTATGATGCAAAAATGCAAGAGCAAGCAAAACGCTATGCTCAACATAACAATACCGAAAGCAACTTAGAACCCGATATTAAAAATGCGCCCGGTGGTATCCGTGATATCAACCAAATCGGATGGATTGCAAAGCGTCATTTCCGTGTCAATCGCATCTATGACCTTGTACATCTAGGTTTTATTTCAGAGTTTGAACTTGGCGTTCTTGAAGAAACAGAAAGCTTTCTTTGGGAAATCCGTCATCATTTACATCGCTTAACCAAGCGCGACGAAAACCGATTATTGTTTGATTATCAACGTGACATTGCCGCTAAATTTGGCTATCAACGTGAAGAAGGTAAATCACCAAATTATCCAATCGAACAGTTCATGAAACGTTACTACCGTAGCGCTCAGCAAGTGACGACGTTAAATGAAATGCTCTTGGCTTATTTCAATGAATCGGTCATCACACCGCGCTTGCCTGACTATGAACGTAAAATTGAAGAGATCAATACCAATTTCAAATTAGTCGATGGCAAATTGGCGGTGCAGCATCATAAAATTTTTTCTGAAAATCCAAGTGCTATTTTAGAAATTTTCTACCTCTTGGCGAATCGTCCAGAAATTGAAGGGATTCGTGCCCGAACTTTACGTCTATTGTCTCTTGCGGCAAAACGTATTGATCAAAACTTCCGTGACAATCCTGCACATCAAGCCTTATTTATGGCAATCATTCGCTCACCCTACCGTTTATATGACACCATGGTGGCGATGAAACGGTATGGTGTGCTCGGCAACTATATTCCTGCCTTTGGGCAAATCATGGGACTCATGCAATACGACTTGTTCCATATTTATACTGTCGATGCCCATACCCTATTATTACTGCGTAATTTAAACCGTTTTAAAGAACCTGAATTTGCCAAGGACTTCCCTGTCGTTAGCTCTGTATTCCAACGACTGGCGCGCCGTGACATCGTATATTTAGCGGCAATTTTCCATGATATCGCCAAAGGTCGTGGTGGTGACCATAGTGAACTTGGTGCTGCGGATGCAATTGATTTCTGCCGTACCCATGGGTTTACTGAACGTGAATGTAACCTTGTCGCATGGTTGATTCAAAACCATCTATTGATGTCCGTTACTTCTCAGAAAAAAGACATTTCCGATCCAGATGTGGTGAAAGAATTTGCTGAGAAAATGGGTGATATGGAACATCTCGACTATCTCTACACCTTAACAGTTGCTGATATCAACGCAACCAATCCGACACTTTGGAATACATGGCGTGCATCACTCATGCGTCAACTGTATACACAAGCGCGTGATGTGATTCGTTCAGGTTTGGGTCGTCCTGTAGACTATCCAATGCTGATCGAAGACACTAAATTTGCGGCCAGCGAACTGTTAGTCAATGATTTTGCGCTCTACGATGTAGAAACTGTTTGGCAAGAACTCGGTGATGAATATTTCCTAAAAGAATCTGCCGATGAAATCGCATGGCATACACGCGCCATTTTAAAACATGGCAATAATGCAGAACCATTGGTGATGATGCGAGCACATCGTAAATTTGCACAAGATGCGGTACAGATCTTTATTTACACTCAAGATCAGCCTAACTTGTTTGCAACCACAGTGGCAATTATGGACAGAATGAATCTAGACGTTCAAGATGCTCGGATTATCACAGCATCCACTGCATTTAGTTTGGACACCTATGTTGTACTTGACCGTTTTGGCACCTTATTAACAGATCCTGAACGTGAACAAACTGTTATTGAAGCGCTCAAAAAAGCCTTGAGCCAATCTGACAAGTACCCAGGCCTGATGCAACGTCGCATTCCACGTCAACTGCGTCATTTTGATATTGAAAATACCGTGAGTATTTCTTTTAATGAAGCGCTTCAACAAAATATGGTTGAAATTGCGACACTTGACCATCCGGGCTTACTTGCTAAAGTCGGTGGTTTATTTATGATGCAAGGCCTAGATATTCACTCTGCGAAAATTGCGACGCTCGGTGAACGTGCTGAAGATATTTTCTATGTCACTAAAAAAGATGGCTCACCTATGAGCGATTCAGAAGCAGAAACGTTTGCTGCACAATTAAAGTCAGCACTTGATGAAGCTTCGAATCAGGTTTGTAGTCATCATTAACTTAAATTGATCGGTATCCATTCCATGAACTCCAGTTTGTCATTATTGCACCCTTATCCATTTGAAAAGCTAAATAAGCTATTTCAGGATGTGAAACCCGCAGAGTTGCCTTTGATTCCCCTATCGATTGGTGAGCCAAAGCATCCTGCACCGGAGTTTGTGAAACAGGCTATTATTGATAATTTTCAACACTTATCAACTTACCCAAATAGCAAGGGTTTACCTGAGCTTCGCACAAGTATTGCAAATTGGTTAACCCGTCGCTTTAAACTCAATAGCATCAGTGCAGACACCAACGTCCTGCCTGTATCAGGTACACGTGAAGCGATCTTCTCGTTTGTACAAGCTTTGGTTAAACGTGAAGATGCCCCTTATGTGGTGATGCCAAATCCGTTTTACCAAATCTATGAAGGCGCAACTTTACTTGCGGGTGCAGAGCCTTACTTCATCAACTGTACAGAAGAAAATAACTACCTTGGCGACTTTGACGCTGTACCAGCTGAAGTTTGGGAAAAAACCGCTTTACTGTTTGTCTGCACACCGGGTAATCCTACAGGTGCCGTACTCTCTAAAGAACAGTTTAAAAAACTGATAGCACTATCTGACCAATATAATTTTGTGATTGCATCTGATGAATGCTACTCAGAACTTTGGTTTGATGAAGCACCTATTGGTCTGCTTGAAGTCTGTGCTGAAATGGGTCGTGATGACTATAAAAACTGCGTGGTATTCCACTCATTGTCTAAGCGCTCTAACTTACCGGGTATGCGCTCTGGCTTTGTTGCAGGTGATGCAGCGCTTTTAAAACCTTATTTACAATACCGTACTTATCATGGCGCTGCGATGCCTGTTCAACACCAGTTGGCTTCAATTGCAGCTTGGGATGACGAAGCACACGTCGAAGAAAACCGCGTCCAGTACCGTGCAAAATTTGAATTATTCCAACGCGAACTGGGTCACCTACTACCATTACAAAAACCTGATGCAGGGTTCTACTACTGGTTAAAAGTGGATAATGATGAAAGCTTTGCCAAAATGCTCATGGAAAAAGCACACGTTAAAGTGCTTCCAGGCCGTTATTTATCGCGTGATACAGCACAAGGTAATCCGGGCGAAAATCATGTGCGTTTAGCCCTTGTTGCCGATATTGCCCAATGTGAAGAAGTGATTCGTCGCTTAAAAGCAGTACTTTAATTGATTTAAAGCGTTTTGCTTAAAACAAAAAATGCCCCAGATTTGGGGCATTTTTATTTGAGTCATTTCTTAACCATCATTCAGAGAAAATCATTTAAGGGTATTCACTTAGAAACAATTATTAAGAAATCATTGAAAAATATTAGAAATCAAATGTAGCACTCAATTTAAATGTTCGAGGTTCGCTTAGTGACAAATATGTATAGTCGTTCACCGATGCTGAAGCCCAATAGTCTTTATCTAAAACATTAGTCACACTAAAATTCAAACTGGTGGGTACATTCTTGATTTGCGTTTTATAGTTTGCACCCAAATCTACACGTGTCCAATCTTTAAGTTTCAATGTGTTGGCATTGTTTGCATAAGTTGAACCCGTATATACAACGCGCCCATTTACACTAACATCTTGTTCAATCGGTAGTTTCCAATCCGCTTCGACATTGGCTTGGAACTCCGGCACACCGATCACACGATGTCCATCAAATAAACCTTGGTATGTGTCTTTTTGCTCGGTATCAATCCAAGTTACGCCGCCCAATATTTTGATTGAATCTGTTAATTGACCATAGGCATTAAATTCAAGCCCTTGGTGAATATTCGTCGCTTGACTGATTTGTGCTGTCCCTGAGCTATTCACTGAGGCTTTTTGGCGATCTGTATAGAAATAATTCAATGTTCCGCCAATCAAGCCATTTTCATATTTCACGCCCAGTTCTTTTTGTTTCGAGACAAATGGATCGGCAATAAAGTTATTACCTTCACTATCCAAAATCGCTTCGCCTTGAACCAAAGCTTCGATGTAATTGGCATACATAGACCATTCAGGCGTTAATTTATAACTCACGCCCAATGCCGGAGTAAGCTGATTTTTATTAATATTGTATTTATAGGTTCCGTAAGAATATACGTCTTGATCAACTTCCTGATAACGCGCACCAAGCATGAGGGTCAAACGATCATCTAACATCGAAATATTGTCGCCCAAGGCAAAACTTTTCAAGGTACTGACACCCGCTTTCGGATAAGTCCCTTCTACCCCCAACCATTTATCAATGTTTGAATCTTCGGTGTAAATCGGATCATAAAAATTATCATTCAAACTGGTGGCATAACCATAGCTATAGCGTTTATCTGCACGATATAAAGAACCAGAAGCGACCACTTGATGTTTTAAAGCACCTGTTTCAAATTGAGTTTTCACACCCAGTTCTACTGAGTGATTACGATCTTTACGTGGAATCATCGATGCAGAAAGTTTTGCCGTTCCTGCTGCAGTATCACTTAATTGTTGACTTGAGTAAACACCGGCTTCTTCTGATTTGCGAAAACCATATGCTGCATAGGCTGTCGTTGCATCGGTTAAGTCATATTCAGCGCGTACACTTCCGAATAAATCTTCTTCGTTTGAATAAGTCCATGCTTGACCATGATAATTAGCATACTGAGCAGCACTCGGAAGCTGTGTAACCGCATTGGTTAAACGTAAACTTGGTCGATTTTCTGAAAGGCGGTTATTGTTATATCCCAAATCACCAGATAGGCGGAGACGCTCTCCTTTGTAGTCCGCAGCAATCAAAGCCAATCCAAGTGTTTTCTTTTCTTGATCAATCTCGGTTCCGCCATCATGGTAAGCGGTATTGACCCGCACCCCAAATTGATCATCTGTCCCAAAGCGACGTGATACATCCGACGCCACATAGGCACCATTGAAGTTTGTACCCACCGTCACACGTGTTAATGGATCATTACTGGCACGTTTCGGAAGTAAGTTAATTGAACCACCAATTCCTGTTCCACCTGGGATTGCACCATTTAAAAATGCCGAAGCGCCTTTAAAGACTTCTACCCGCTCAAACAGTTCTGTTGGAATATATTGGCGTGGCAATATGCCATACAGGCCGTTATATGCAGTATCATCAGATGCCAATGTAAAACCACGAATAAAATAAGCTTCTTGAAAGTTCCCATAACCTTTGGCCGTACGCACACCCGCATCTGCTTGTAGCACATCCCCGACGCTTTTCGCTTGGCGGTCTTGAATATATTGCTGGGTATAACTGGTGATATTAAATGGTGTTTCTAAATTTTTCTGATTACCAAAAATACCCACTTTACCACCTGTGGCGACTTGCCCCCCTGCATAAGGCTTCATTAAACCATTTGCAGAAGCATCCGCACTGACGACCACATTAATGGCTTCTAGCGTTTGAACTTCAGTAGTATCGATATTGGCAGCGGGATGTTCCTTTTCAGCGATTTCATTCGCATAAACATATGTGAACCCTTGTGTAGCACACGCCATCATCACACAGAGCTGCTTCATTTTTAACATTGGGAGAATGATCCTAGAAAATACGCCCACATAATAAATGATAATTATTAGCATTTATTCTTTCATTTCATCTTTTACGATGCTTTTTATTTATTACTTTTTATTTTTTAATTGTAATTTTTTATTAAGCCCAACTTAATGAATTACACCCACCTGCTTGCCGAAGAGCGATTTCATTCATCAAATACACAAGGATTAAGTCATTTAATTTCCACTCATGAAACCAATTTTCAAGCTTCATCTATCAGATGAAAACCCAAACAATGACAAATCATTCTCGGAGCTTAAGACAATGATTAACATATGCCTTCTGCTATAGGCTTATTGAGGTGGATGAATAGCAAATTCATGTTCAACGGTATAACTGAGATTTTTATCGACCATCGGAATGGGTTCAAGTCGCGCAACCAATAGGGATTTTTGTACTTTTTGATCAAAGCTTTTAGAGCCCGAACTTGCAATGAGTTTTGAGCTAACAATATAGCCTGTTGCAGCAATCACGGTGAGCTGTAGTTTGACGGGATGCTTATATGTTTTCATTTCAGACGCAGATAGCACATATTGTGGTGCATTCACCCAAGAGACTTCATACATTTTCGGTTTGACATGTGGATCAATTACATCGGCAACACGCGTAGGTTGGTATTCTTCTACAGGTGTTTTTAATAATTGCAATAATGCATTGACCTGAGCATCTGTCGTGCGGTCTAGATTGATAGCATCAACAGAAGTTTCTGCAGATTCAGAAGCATTCAAATTGCTATCTGCCCAAGCTGTACCCACACATACGGGTAAAAAAACCGTTAAAACACAAATTCGACGTTTAACCATCTGCTTAAACAATGTGATGACCTTCAAATAAAGAGCCGTCAGTATAAAACATCCAAAAAAAATAAAGACGCTTTCGCGCCTTTATATCAACCTTAGTTTAGCCAATGATTCACATCATTTTGACTGAGCCAAAGCTTTTTCAATATCTTCATTCAAGGTTTCAGGCTTGGTCGTGGGTGCATAGCGGTTCAAGACCTGACCATTTTTCCCAATTAAAAACTTCGTAAAATTCCACTTAATGCCATTTCCCAATACACCTTTCGAGTTATTGGTTAAGTAACGGAAAATCACATGCGCTTCAGGGCCTTTTACATTCACTTTGGCAAACATCGGGAAAGATACGCCATAGTTTTTTTGACAAAACGCGCCAATTTGATCATTCGAACCCGGATCTTGTCCGCCAAATTGGTTGCATGGAAAGCCTAAAACTTCCAAACCTTGATCTTTATATTGTTCGTAAATTTTCTCCAAACCTGCAAATTGCGGAGTAAACCCACATTTGCTGGCTGTATTTACAATTAATAAAACCTTGCCTTCATAATCTGCAAAGGATTTATTACTTCCGTCCAGTAATTCTGCTTCAAACTGGTGAATGGTGGTCATGGATAAGTTTCCTCATCATTTTTTTCTTTTGTTTCTAATTCTAAGGATGCCGAATTAATACAATAACGTAATCCAGTCGGCTGTGGGCCATCAGCAAAAACATGCCCTAAGTGAGCGTCACAATGATGACAAACAATTTCTGTTCTGACCATACCGTGTGTCGTATCTACATTTTCTTCCACCGCAGCAGGTTCAATTGGCTTATAAAAGCTCGGCCAACCACAACCGCTATCGTATTTTGTTTCAGAAGAAAAAAGCGGTTCCCCGCAACAACGACATACATACGTGCCAGCTTGTTTCGTATTCCAATATTTTCCAGTGAAAGCTTGCTCCGTGCCTTTCTGACGCGTTATGCGAAACTCTTCTGGTGACAATTCTCTTTGCCATTCTCTTTCTGTTTTATTGAGTTTTCCCATGATGACGTCCCTTTATATCGTGGTATTTAAAATAGGATAATCCTATATTTACGTCATTCATTCTTAAATTTCTAGTCTTTATTCAACAATTTACAAAATCTATATAATGACCAAAAAAGCAAAAGGTAAGCAAATATAAAATCATGGTGAGCAAAATGCTAAATTAAATGCTTTTTTGTGAGCAACTTTAGTGATAATCTTAGCCCTACTCTTGCTCAGGATAAAAAAATGTCGCAGAAAAAGAGCGTAATTTTTAAAAATCTGCTGCCCGTGATCAAACAATATCAACAGGCAGGGTTTACGCATGAAAAAATAGTTGCTTTACTCAGAGATGAACATCATCTCGATTTAGTAACGACCGAGACATTTAAAAGCTATTTATACCGTTATGCAAAAGTGACCTCCACTCTTTCCGAGAATATAAAAATGCCGAATACGTTTAACACCCCACGCGAAATTAAGAAATCGTCTAAGCTCGAGCATGTTTGCTACGACATTCGCGGACCAGTGTTACGAGCGGCCAATGAGATGGAAGAGGCAGGCCATAAAATTATTAAATTAAATATTGGTAACCCTGCTCCTTTTGGTTTTGAAGCGCCTCAAGAAATTATTAACGACGTGGCACTCAACCTGCCAAATGCAATTGGTTATACCGACTCAAAAGGCATCTTCCCTGCGCGTAAAGCCATTTGTCAGTATTATCAACAAAAAGGCATCTTAAACATGCACGTCAATGACGTGTATGTCGGAAATGGCGTATCTGAACTGATCGTGATGGCAATGCAAGGCTTGCTCGACGATGGCGACGAAATGCTAGTGCCTATGCCAGATTATCCGCTTTGGACAGCAGCAGTTAACCTTTCTGGCGGTACAGCTATTCACTATAAATGTGATGAAGAAAATTTCTGGTATCCAGATATTTCCGACATGGAAAGTAAAATCACCCCGAATACCCGCGGTATCGTGGTGATTAACCCGAACAACCCAACAGGTGCGGTTTACCCACGTCATGTGCTTGAGCAAATTGTAGCTCTTGCGAAGAAATACGACTTAATTTTATTTGCTGATGAAATTTACGACAAGATCGTTTATGACGGTATTGAACATGTTTCTGTTGCTTCATTGGCAGGTGATCAGCTGTGTATTTCTTTCAATGGCTTATCTAAAGCATATCGAATTGCCGGTTACCGTTCAGGCTGGATGGCAATTACAGGCGATAAATCACGTGCGCTAGACTACATTGAAGGTTTAGATATGTTGGCGTCGATGCGTCTGTGTGCCAACCACCAAGCGCAATATGCGATTCAAACAGCTTTAGGCGGTTATCAATCAATTAATGATCTCATCCGTCCGGGCGGTCGTTTATATGAACAACGTAACATTGCTTGGGAAATGTTGAATGATATTCCGGGTGTGTCTTGTGTGAAACCAGAGGGTGCTATGTACTGCTTCCCTAAACTGGACCCTGAAATTTACCCAATTCAAGACGATGAGAAATTCATGTTGGATTTCCTTCGTGCTGAAAAAGTACTTTTGGTTCAAGGTACGGGCTTTAACTGGCCAACACCTGATCATTTCCGTGTGGTGTTCTTACCTGCTGAAAATGAACTACGTGAAGCACTCACTCGTTTAGGTCGTTTCTTGGCGAAAATGCGTTAATTCATAATTGATTTAAAAATAAAAAAACCGTACGTGCTGTACGGTTTTTTTATTACTGTATCCTTAAATTTAATTTCTTACTGTACTCACACCACAGCTATCTTTTTGAATCGTTAAGTTTTTAATAATTTATTTTGAGCTTAGACCTTAGTCAAAACTTTAAGATCTGTTGATTTTTCTACAGCATATTCATGTTATTTTTTAACCAATCATAAAAATACATGAGTACAGGATGTTCTCAAACAAAATTAAACTGAGCCTATTTCTCTGTCTAAGCATGTGCCTAGGCATCGGGATCTTACGTTTTTCCTATACCGCACTACTCCCTTCAACCCGTGAAGCATTTGGTTGGAGCCCAAGTTTTGCCAGCATCTTAGGCAGTGCCAATTTGCTCGGCTACTTAATCGGTGCATTTTGGGCCATGAAATTACCCCAAAATAAAAGTATGGTGAGCTACATCCAACTTGCAGCTATTGCAGGGACACTCAGTTTACTCAGTTGTGCATTTTCAGGTTTTTCAGAACTTTGGTACAGCTCTTGGCGCGTGATTTCAGGGATCAGTGGCGGCTTACTGATGATCCTCTCCCCAAGTGTCGTGGCCCAATGTTCACAGCTTCAAGACCGCTTTAAAATCAACTTTATTGGCTTTAGTGGTATTGGCTTAGGGGTGTTAATGGCAACGCTGTTTTTGCCTTACATCCAACAAATTTCGACAATGTGGGCTTGGTTGATTTTGTTTTCTTTTTCAGCCCTGATTTGTATTTTACTCAGCGTGCTTTTAAAGGATTTTAAATCACAGCTCACAACACTCACCGCGACTCCAACAGTAGAACATAAAGTCGATGGAATTTTCTATTGTCTCTTAATTGTGTATAGCACCAGTGCTTTTGCTTACGTGCCCCATTCCTTATTTTGGATTGACTATTTGACTCATACACTACACCTGAGCCCGATCGGGATAAATTTCAATTGGATTTTATATGGTCTGGGAAGTGCTTTAGGGGCCTTTGCCGCTTACTGCTTAGCACAAAAACTGGGAAATATTAGCGCTCTTAAAATTTTATATAGCAACTATGTCTTGGCGATTTTTATAGCGATTATTAATATCCATCCACTTTTTACTTTTTTGTCTTCTTTTGCGACAGGCTTGCTCAATCCGGCAGTGGTTTTTCTCACCTCTTATACCATTTTGCAAATCTATGGTAGCGCCTATAAAAAGCTCTGGAGTATTGCAACCCTGTGCTTTGCATCAATTCAATTGATCGGTGGTTTAAGCTTTAGTTTTTTACAGCGAATTGGTATTGATTATTCACAGCAATTTATTTTGGCCGCATGCGTACTCGGCATTGGAACAATGCAACTCTTTTGGTTCACTCGCACAGCAAAATTGAGCAAAAATACCGTCTAGGCAAATCATATGACATTCAACTGCATCATCAATCACACATACAAAAGTCATGCATACAAAAATCATGCATACAAAGAAAAGACCTATATAAATAGGTCTTTTCATTTTGATAAATCGTGAATGGGCTAAGCTTTTTTCAGCTTTTTCTTTAATTTTTTCAGAGCAGAATTATGCTTTGAAATTTTGTTCAACCTCGCTTTAATTTCCTTTTTAAGTGATTTGGTTTTCTTAGACAAATTCATCTCCTTCTCGTCTACGTATAAATCTTAAATTTAGTTCAATGAGTAAATTGTTTGACCAAATGAACTTTGACTCACAAAGTCTTTAGCCTATTAATGATGTTGTTGACGCTGATTTCGTTGATGTGGCTGTTGTTTCTGTTTCTTTTGGTCTTGTTGCTGTTGCTGTTGCTGTTGCTGTTGCTGTTGCTGTTGCTGATCATTTTGCTGCTGTTGTTGATCAGATTGTTGGTTTTGTTGATGCTGTTTACGAGACATTTCATTTCTCCTTTTCATCACAAGTGTCGCAATGTACTACTAGATGTACTTCTACTAAAGGACAACAACCAATGTACCGCTAATTTTCAAGGATCCAAGCCGATAAATGTTTCGAATTACGTCATTGTAAAATTTCTGGAGAATAATTAATTTGAAATCAATCCCCCTCTATTTTCTGCATTACTTAAGTTCACTCGAATAGTGCGGTTTTAAACTTTTAGTAACATGACAAGCATGCCAGACCATCTGATTGATTGCATGAAGTCATCTTTTGATTGCTGTTTTTTGAATGGTATTGAGAAGCTATGATTCTGTGTTTTTAATGTTTAGTCCTAAAAAAGGACTGAATGATTCAATCCTTTTTACCTAGCCTTTTATGCATCTAGCTTTTTTACACCTAGATTAGCAAATAAAGTTAGTCCATATGCTCAATGATGGCTTGTCCAAACTCCGAACAACGCAAGAGTTTTGCACCTTGCATGAGTCGTTCAAAATCATAGGTCACTGTTTTGGCTTCAATCGCCCCTGCAATACCTTTAATAATTAGATCTGCCGCTTCTGTCCAGCCCATATTTCGCAGCATCATTTCTGCAGACAGAATAATAGACCCAGGGTTTACTTTATCTTGACCCGCATATTTAGGCGCTGTGCCATGTGTCGCTTCATATACTTGCACAGCGCCACCAATATTGGCACCCGGTGCAATACCAATACCGCCAACTTCGGCCGCCAAAGCATCCGAAATATAGTCACCGTTTAAATTCAGGGTAGCAATAACTGAATAATCGGTCGGACGCATGAGAATCTGCTGTAAAAAAGCGTCTGCAATCGCATCTTTAATCACGATCTCTTTGCCAGTTTTCGGATTTTTTATTTTGACCCAAGGACCACCATCTAGCAATTCACCACCAAAGCGCTCAAGTGCGACTTCATAGCCCCACTCTTTAAACGCTCCTTCGGTATATTTCATGATATTACCTTTATGCACCAAGGTGACATTCGGCTTATCATTATCAATGGCGAATTGAATAGCTTTACGTACCAAACGCTGAGAACCTTCTTTAGATACAGGCTTAATCCCGATACCGCAATTTTCCTCAAAGCGAATCTTAGTGACGCCCATTTCCTCTTTAAGAAATTTGATCATTTTCTTGGCTTCAGGCGAATCTGCTTTCCATTCGATCCCTGCGTAAATATCTTCTGAGTTCTCTCGGAAGATCACCATGTCTGTACGTTCAGGATGCTGAACAGGTGAAGGAACGCCCTTAAACCAACGTACTGGGCGCACACAGACGTAGAGATCTAATTCTTGACGTAGTGCAACATTTAGCGAACGAATGCCACCACCGACAGGCGTCGTTAACGGCCCTTTAATTGAAACCACAAATTCGCGTAAAGCCTCAAAGGTTTCTTCGGGCATATAGGTGCCATAAATTTTATTGGCTTTTTCACCACAATAGACTTCCATCCATTCTATGGCACGTTTTCCACCATAAGCTTTTTGTACTGCGGCATTCACCACGGTTTTCATCACGGGCGTGATATCAACACCTATACCATCGCCTTCAATAAACGGAATAATTGGATTATTGGGAACATTGAATGATAAGTCTGAATTTACTGTAATTTTTGTCCCATCCACTGGAACGACGATCTTCTGATAACCCATTTTTATGATCCTCCCTGAGAAGCGAGTGAAAAAATAATTGCTGTTTGATAAGACTTTTAATTGCGCTTCACGCATAATACTCTAAAGCAAATCTACCTTTTTTGAGATTTAGATGGGAAATAGCTGCATTTCCCTGTTGAATAAATCTTAACCAATTTGAATTATTGTATTTAATAGAAGTTATTTCCTATGAAAATCGTCATCTTAAACAAGCCATATGACGTGCTCTCCCAATTCCGTAAAGACGAAGCGCATATGACCATATCTGACTTCGTGGACGATCCTAGTCTACGTATTGCAGGTCGTTTAGATATGGACTCTGAAGGTTTGGTATTTTTAACTGATCATGGTGGTTTAAATCAGTACATTACCAACCCTGAAAATAAAAAGTTCAAAACCTACTTAGTGCAAGTCGATGGTGACATCACAGAAGAAGCACTTGAGCAATTACGTAAAGGCGTTGAGCTGAAAGATGGTATGACTTTGCCAGCCAAAGCCCTCAAAGTACAACAACCAGAATGGTTATGGGAACGTGATCCTCCTGTACGTTTCCGTGCAAACATTCCAACCTCTTGGGTTGAAATCCAAATTTGTGAAGGCCGTAACCGCCAAGTTCGTCGTATGACTTCAGCAGTGGGTTTCCCAACTTTACGTTTAATTCGTACACGTATTGGTGCAATTGATTTAGTTCAATTGGCTTTAGAGCCAGGTGAAACCAAAGAAATTGAACCTTTACTTTACCCTGACTTTCAAAATGTACCTGCTGAAGAACCTTACCGTTCACGCTCTTATGTGAAAAAACCAGGCGGTACAGGTGGTAAGCCAATGGTTCGTAAGAATAAAGATGGCTCAGTGAAAAAGTCTGGTACAAAACGTATCTGGCAAATGGATGAGAGCGAAAAACCTAAACGCCGTACCAATGGTACAACTCGTCCGAATACCAAAGCTCCACGTGGCCGCGGTCGTAATGGGCGTTGATATTATTTCTTAAAAATCAGTTTGAAAAAAAGCTTACGCCAGTGAGCTTTTTTTTCAATAAATATGTATCTTTGAAGCATAATTTATACAACTTTACTTGCTACTAACGAATCTCTCAGTGATGGCTTTAATACTTGAACCTCACCTGTTTCATGTCTTAATATTCTATATGAATAAATATTTTCAGTTTCTAATCCGTAAATATTCTGAAATCTCATCTTAAATTTAAAATCCAAATCATTGATTTTTGCTGATAAAAAATCATTAGTATAAGTGTCATTCAAACAATCTAGCCTTAATTTAAATTCAATAGACTCATCAACTAGGGTGTGTTGACATTTACAGCCGATAAATTGAGCTAAAGAGGCAACCATATAAATATACAAGCTAAAGCAACAGCGCTTTGATAGTTACGTTTTAGCTTATCGTATCTTGTGGCAATTCCTCTAAATTGTTTTAATCTACAAAATGCATTTTCAACTAAATGTCTGATTTTATACATATACCAGTCCATATCATCATTGCTAGATTTGGCATTTGATCTTCGAGGAATGTTTGCTTTCGTATTACTTTCTCTAATTTTCTTTCTGAAACTTTCTGAATCATAGCCTTTATCTGCACATAGCATTTCTGACTCTGTTAAATCTAATTTTGATACAAGATCAGGTGCAACCTTAATATCATGTGAAGTTCCATCTGAAATAATAAATTCAATAGGATTACCATTTGAATCGATTGCTAAATGTATTTTTGAACTATTACCACCAATACTTTTGGAAATACTTTGATTCTTAATACCAGCTGAATGTTGATGCGCTCGTACATGGCTCCCATCGATAAAA
>NZ_VPAN01000082.1:0-3713 GCF_013419225.1 Acinetobacter sp. YH12097
CCTATTTAAGTGATGTGCTGAAAAGGCTGCCGACGCATAAAGCGACCCAAATAGAAGAATTACTGCCACATCGCTGGAAATCCAACTCAAATTAAAAAATAGGCATGGGGTTCAGCGGACGCTTACGAATATTTCTATCATTCTTATTGTGTATCCCACTCTATTGGTGTTACACAAAAGTGATTATTAAATTTGGTACTAATGGTGCCTTAGGTGCTTTTATTGGACTCCTTATCTTTGAAATTTTTATTCATCTTTTGATTTTTGGTTATTTAAATTTTGGAAAAATTGCATTTTTACTTTGCGCATCTATTCCTCTTTATGCCCCTTTTATGTTGACTATATTTCTCCCCTTCAATGAACCATACAGAATACTCAAAATTATTTTATACAGCTTACCACTTCAGATTTTTGCTTTATTTGGCTTTGGCATTTTTTACTTCATCGAATTCTATCCTCAAATATCACTCATCACATTAATCTTACTAACCACTTGTTTTATTTTATTTTTATTAAGATATGCAGTGTTTTTATATCGATTCAGAGCAGGTACTGAAAATACCTATCTCACCGCTTTTTATAATCAATATTTACAAGAAAAAGCACGTCAAAAAATGTTGGATGAACAATATGAGCGTTTAAATCCTTTCAATAAAACGAGCGAATCAAGTCAGTCTTCTTCCTCTAGTTACAGCTCTTCATCGTCAAGCAGCAGTTCTTCATCAGGAAGCAGCTCAAGTAGTTCTTCCTCATCTTCCTCACGAGATTCAGGAGGTAGCTCAGGCGGCGGCGGCGCATCGGGTTCATGGTAATACCTAAAACGACGTGACGATTAAAGATTAATTTTTTTAAATCCAATCACTCAAAGCCAAAGCCTAAAAACTTTGACTTTTTTGTCACTCATTTTTCCCTCACATAATAAATTACCCCTGCCCGATCATCCGAAAAATAAAAAGATTTTTCATCGATCTTATAAATATCAGCAGGTCGCCCATTTAGCGTTTTCCCGACTAAAAAGCCATCCATAAAGGTTTCAAGTTTTTGTCCTTTACGCATCATTGCAATTTGATAGCCATGGCCAATCGCCTCGTCGGTAGAGCCATGCAAGGCCACTAAAAAAGAATTTTTGATGGTGTCATCTGTGTCTGGATGATCAAAATAATCAAAACCTAATGCAGAGGAGTGTGAAGGAAAATATCCATAAGGCGATGGAACATTTTTACAGCCAGATGCACGTTTAAATTTAGAGTCCGCCAAGACTTTGCCCTGCCATGAATAACATGCGGGCCAACCATAATCGGCATCCCGCTTTAGCGCATAAAAAGTTTCATCTGGCTTTTTACTTCCCAAATGATCAGAACCTTGATTGGTCGCAAATAGAAATCTACCGATCCATTTTTAATCCAACTGCATTACGCAAACCTGTCGCATAAATCCGTTGCTCTGAACCATCAGGATTCATCTCAATGACTGAAGCTCGCACTTTTTCTTTCTCTACACACGCATTACAACTCGAACCGACAGATACATAAACTTTTCCATTTCCACCAATAGCAATCGTCCGTGTCAGGTGCCAACCGCCGTATTTATAACTCAAACCATAATCTGGAAATGTCGCTAAAACTTCAGCCTTACTCGAAGGCTGAGTTTCTCCTCTACTAAATTTTTGCCGTGTCAGTTGATGCGTTTCCGCAAAATAGAGCCGATCCTGTCCTTGAGCATCGGTATAAAACTGAACTGAATTTGGATTTCTCAAACCGGTCAGATAAGGAATGATTTTGCCAAATTTACCGGTGTCAGCATTCCAATCATCCAATATATACACAGTACCTTTTTTATTATCTGTTAGATCATACATATCCGTGACAAACATTCTGCGATCAGGTGCTTGCGCAAAAAAACGAACACGTTTGAGACCTTCGGCAGCAGAAATAATTTCATACTGCGTAGGCAAATTTAATGAAAACTGCTTGCCATTTTTTAAATGGATTGGATGCGGTACAAGTTTGGGTTGTTGCGACCAACTGGTCATTGAACAGACGAAACCAAGGATCAAGATGGCGCTTATTTTTTTCATATTTAAATACATCTCAATGAATCATGTATATCTGTATTCATCATAGATGTCTTGTATCTATTTTATTCAATTTATATTTTTAGAAAATATTATACTTTTGAAAATTAAAGTTTTTTAAATCACATACGCTGTTGCAGTACACAACAGTCAAAATAAGGAGGAACTGTATTCCCCCTCACGTCTTTGTTTTTAAATCATGATTTTAATCAAAATCCATGAAACAACTTATTCATATCTTTGCATACATATTCTTTAAAATGATAGGCGCGCGCATGTTTGGCATCAAATTTAGCTTCTAAATCACCTTTTTTGAAAATATAAACACGATCCTCTTTACTGACTAAAAACTCTGCACCCAGTTTCATCAAAAGCGCATCAATTTTATCTTCATCTGCAATCGATTCATCTGCATTAATTTTATCGTAATTGCGTTTAATGCCTTTAATAAACATCGCGCTGCCTCAGAGAAAATAACAATGCGCGATTAAATCAGAGTCCTGCTTTTTTGCAAAGGCTTTTGATGCAATAAAGTCATGGCATTTAATGCGCTAAGGGCAATCAACATTATTTTATAAAAACGCTTTAAATCACAATTCCTCACTTTACATTTACGTAAATCTACCTATGATGTAAAAACCGACAAAAATAACCACCAAAACACATAAATGGAATTATGTGTATGATTTACAAAAGGTTTTAAGATGAAAAAAATCCTACTCGCAAGCATTTTGGCAATGAGCACTCAATTGGCTTTTGCTGAAACCAAAACAGATGCCGTCGATCCTGAATTTGCTAAAGTGGAAGCTATGGTCAAGGCCAAAGATATGAATGGCGCCTACCAAACACTGAGCAAGCTTGCAGCAAAAGGTAATGCTCAGGCCACTTATAATTTGGGCTATCTTACTCAAACAGGTCAAGGCGTAGCGAAGGATGAGAAAAAAGCCATCCAACTCTATGAACAGGCTGCAGCCAAAGGCTACCCAGTTGCTAACTATGTGTTAGGTAAAAATTATGCAACGGGCACGCTGGGCTTAAAACAAGACACCAATAAGGCCAAACAATATTTAGAACGCGCATCTTCGGCAGGGTTTGACGATGCCTCCATCGACTATGCCATTTTACTTTTTGCAGAAAATAAACCTGAGTCAGATAAATTGGCACTCAGCAAACTTGATCCGCTGATTAAAAAAGGCAACTACCCTGCGATTCATGCCAAAGCGCTTTATGACATCAGTGCAGGCTTTAAAACTAAAAATGAAAAGCCTATTCAGCAAGGTCTAAATAGCATTCAAGAGTTAGCGAAAAAAGGTTATGTCCCTGCATTGATGGCAGTGGGCAATATGTTTGTAAATGGCAATATCATCCCGCAAAATTTGCCTGAAGCTAAAAAAATATTTAGCGCATTAGCCAAAGAAAATATTCCGCAAGCCAAAGAATCTTTGGCAACCGTGGATAAAATGATCGCTGAACAAGCCAAAGCACCTAAAGCCAATGCGAAAAAGAGTTAATTGTCTTGTCCTGAAATAGATTGACAGTATTCCACTTCAAACCGAGTTAAGCAATTAGCTCGGTTTTAGTTTGCTCATACGTCTGATTCGGGGTGTTCATATTTAAACTTAAATGTGGTCTATAGCAA
>NZ_VPAN01000083.1:0-3645 GCF_013419225.1 Acinetobacter sp. YH12097
GGACAAGCATCGTCATTTTATTATGGTCAGCCTCAGGGTGAAGTGTGTCTAATCAACAGGGTTTTCGGTCTCTAAGCACTTTTTAAAGGGAACATCATCGACTCAAATCTCTATTTGCAACAGTGCCCTCGTAAGTTGGGCGATAATATTGAAAGTGTATTGAACAAGACTTTAACTATTCATGCCCAATCTTATATGCAACAGTTTGACGTGGCTAAACATACGGCTTATGAAGCCCTAAAGCGTGGAGTCAATGGTTTATTTGAAGCGGAATTTAATTACACCCAGTTTGTTGAGGGTAGTCAAAAAATTGAGTTTGTCCGCAGTCGCTTTGTGCAAAAGATTAGTTACGTTAATGATTTAGGATTGGTAAGATTAGTATTCGCCAATGACGTTGTACCATTAATTGTAGGATTGGAAAAAAAATTTACCAAATACGAGATAGAGCAAATTAAAGGCTTACAGAGCCGATATGCTATTCGCCTGTATGAGTTTTTGATTAAATGGCGGTCTGTGGGCAAAACCAATGAAATCTCGTTAGATGAGTTAAGAAATCATTTTGGGTTATTGAGTGATGAATATGTGCGTATGCACCATTTCAAAGCAAGAGTTTTAGATTTGGCTATTAGTCAAATTAACGAACACACGGATATTATTGCTGAATATGAGCAACACAAGCAAGGTCGCACTATTACAGGATTTACCTTTAAATTTAAACAAAGAACCAAGCCCAAAACGGTAAAAGCTGAAAAGACAGAGCGTGATCCACATACAGTAGATATGTTTATAACCATGACCGATAATCAACGCTTTGCCTTCGCTAAAAAAATATCTCAATTACATGAGGCATCGTATTTGGCACAAGGGCAAGCAGGTCGAAGTTACGATGTGTTTGCTGAACAAATTGCTGAAGCATTATTAGATAGTGAAAAGCAGAAAGTATATTTACCCTTCTTATCGAAATTAGGGTTTAAATTTTAAGATTTTTATTCGCTGTTTACAGGTTGTGGTAGAAGTAGTCCTTGATATCAAAAACAAAAATTATTTTAAGGGAATAAAGGCTTCTGACTATCACCAAATGATAAGTTATCTGAGTTCTATTCAGTGAAAAACTGCTATATTAGGGGTCAGCACAGAAAACGGAAATTATAGGGCGGTAAGTACATTTATTTACTTCTATGTAGTTGTTATTTAAGAACTTCGTTAAAAATCTTTCAATTAAATTGCATGTTGCCAATCTCTAGCAGACAGGCAAAGCATAAAAATATAAATCTTTGATTTTAATAAATTAATTAGTCGACAAAATTCCTTGTCGTACTATTTTCTCCAAATTCTGGGGTAACCCCTATCAAATCAAAAACTCGATGATATGCGTCATTTAGTTGATCAAATACCTTCTTACGGCAGTCAATCTATACCTAAAATAAACGATCCTAGTTGGGAGGGGTTATTAGATGATCGGAGAATATCTTGGAATATGAACGACATCACCATAATAGAAAGGCTAGTACTTATTTATTATACTTTTAGTATGAAGGTTCTTAGTGTTTTCAATCAAGAATTTGCAGAGAGAGGAGTTTCTTTTTCATACTCTGATTAGTATGCCTATGGCAAACCAATTTCACTGCTTCGGTACCCTAGTGAGGACTAGAACCTTAGGCTGTAGGCTAATGATATTGGTATATTGAGTTATTTAGGTAGTCGCGGTGTACTTCATGGTGTATAGAAAGTTAGTTTTTCGAGCTAATAAAGCCATTTTGACAAAATTTAAGAAGTATTTTAGAAAACTAGATAGTTACACAGAATTTAGGGTAGTCTCAAAATGAAAGTTATAACTAATGGTTCTTTAACATCTTCTAATTCCTTTGGTGAAAAATAAGATTCCATTTTATGCTTAACTCTCAACTTTTTTTCGCTAAATCATTTATTTTACGAAGGTTAGACTTTCAATATTAAACTTACAATTCTTGTAATACAGCCATTCCAATAGGCTTAAGAAGTTGAGAGTGGCATTTCTTGCATAGAATTATTTTGTATTAAATAAAATAACTAAAGGTTTGGCTCGTGAAGATCTCAATAAGAAAACTGTATGTAATTAGCTTAAGTGCATTAATTACTGTGGCTTGTTCCAGTCAAAGTGAATCAGAAGGGATGCTAATTATAAATAACAAAACCTCCGAAGATATAACTAAGGTTAATTTAACTTATAAAACCACTAATAAATCAGAAAATATAGGTAATTTATCTCCTAATCAATCATTTAAGTATCCTATAAAATATTCTGACACCGAAGACTCTATAGTAATTACATATACTGATAGTAATAATACAGTGCATAAGGATGTAGCTGTTCCTTATTTCGGTAAATATGATAAGAAAAATTATAGTTATAATATCAAGTAGTTTAAGTATTATTAATATTTAGAGTGTACGGCATTGACGGTATAGGTTAAATTGACACTACAAGACAGCACTTTAACCAATTTCAACAGCAACATCCCCAAATATATTTAATATAAATTAAGCATGAGATATAAAAATGCACGCCTTTGATATTATCATACCCCAATATACAGGTATCGCTGAAGATGATGATAGCCACGACCATGATGTATTTTGTTATTTAGGAAATTTAGAAGGCAACGGACAAATATTACCCCGTAACCATCATTTAGCTGTTAGCCAAAATGATATTACTCGCGTGACTGTGGTGTGTCCTGAAATGGATGCCCTTGACCGTAAAAATATGAACAGCTATGCCCAAGAAATGCACAATAAAATCGAACAGTTAGCAGGTAAACCCATTCAAACCTTGTATATCGGAGAAGACCATGACTATCCTCTTCCCCGTTATGCCGTACCAACGCAATCTGAATTTTACATGTTGCGTTGGGGCTGGAGTTCGCCTTTACTAGATGGAGTAACCTTACAAGGCATTCCTCTATATAAAATCCCATATACCCAACCTGATCACCCTTGTTATGATAATGTGTGGTCATGGTATCGTCAGGCTGAAGCGTTATATCGTTTGTGGCTTGGTTCTCAACCAGTAAGTGAAGCCTTTGCCTTAGAGCAAATGCAAAATCCCAATTCTGAGCATAGCAAAATAGGTCGAGAATTGTGCCGTATCATTGAACAAAGCACAGGTGTACCCACCTATTATTTTCTAATGAATTACCGTGATTGGACACAGGCAGAAGATATGGAACAAAAATGTCCACTGACAGGGCAGGATTGGCTATTGCCTGCCAATACCTATCACTATATTGATTTTAAATGCGATGAGAGTCGTTTGGTGAGTGAGTTGAGTCAAAATTGGTCGGATGAAAGCGAGGACTGACCGAATGAAAAATTATTTGTGGTAAGCTCATAAAGCCTATCAAGCATAGAGATAAAAATAACACCCAAACTATCTGTAACCAACCGTGAATCGTCTCGATATTTTCGGAGAGTGTTTTACTGGAATCAGGTACAGGACAAGTTTATTTTCAGTATACCCTAGCGGAACCACCTAAAAAGGCACTGTTGCAAATAGGCTGACATGATAAGCTAAATATCTTATTTATTTCGAGATACAGCAGATGAATCCCTTCCACGGTCGGCACTTTCAAGGTGAAATCATTCTTTGGGCTGTTCGTTGGTATT
>NZ_VPAN01000084.1:0-3556 GCF_013419225.1 Acinetobacter sp. YH12097
TTAGAGGAATTGCCACAAGATACGATAAGCTAAAACGTAACTATCAAAGCGCTGTTGCTTTAGCTTGTATATTTATATGGTTGCCTCTTTAGCTCAATTTATCGGCTGTAAATGTCAACACACCCTACTCTATGCTTTTAATTTTAAAGGATGATGTAATGCAAAGAGATCAATGCCACTCCTATGCATTGATCTCTTGAAATTAAACTTATTTGCTGACCGTACTCATAAAGCTCACTGCGGAAAACAGCCAAATAAACAGGATAAAACTCCGTCCCTGATTAAAATGCGCGACATCGGTACCATGCAAAATATTATGACGGGTCATCGCTACGGTAGAGCTGCTATCCATTTGATAGGCCGCCAATTCGGCAAAATACGGATTCAACTCATTGGCAATTTTAGATTTGTGCCAAAGGCTTTTAATTTCACTGCCTTTAAGTCCCGGTACAATTTTATAGACATCGACAAATTTAGTGCCGTTTTGATTTAAGAAACCGGTTTGAATCAAGACGTCCGTCAAAATACCTTCAAGCTGTGCATATAACACAGGGATACAGCCTGCATGAATATTTAATTTATACAGTTTAAACGCATCTAAAAGTACCTGACGGTGCGCTGCTTTATGTTCACCAATATTCAAAGCATCAAAGGCTTTCAACATTTCTGTCTGAAAAAACTCGGTGTTAATCGCATCGAGTAAATGAAACTGTTTTTGATCTTCATGTTGATGAAGCAGTTGCCAAAAATACAATAAATTTAAAGCATCATTCGCTACTTTCATTTCTACCGGCTGATCTAGTTCATCGGCCAAAATATCGAAGTAAGGCTCATCTTGTGCCAAATGACGCAGGGTTTGAATCAGTAAGGCATGCTCATCTGCAGAAATCTGCTCTAAATATTGCTGCGCATCTTTGATAATGTGATGCCCCAATTTATGACGCTGTTCATTTTGAGGAATACGAGTGATTGGCTGATCGTCTTCATAGTCATCTTCATACATGGGCTTGTTACTCTTAGGCATCACAGTTATGCCCTATTATCACTGTAATTGTGTCAGCAATATAGATTTTTTTACTTTTGCAAAGATTTCACCTATTCCCTTGTGCAAGTACTGGCTATCTCATGTAAAATTACAGCCCATTGCATAAATACGAATGAGAGAGTCATATCCGTGCGTAATATTTTAGTTACTAACGCCCTTCCATACGCGAATGGCCCAATTCATATGGGTCATTTACTCGGTTATATCCAAGCTGATATTTGGGTTCGTGCCATGCGTGCGATGGGTCATAACGTGACTTATGTATGTGCGGATGATGCTCACGGTACAGCGATTATGCTACGTGCGGAAGCCAATGGTATTTCGCCTGAACAGCAAATTGCCAATGTACAAAAAGAACATGAGCGTGATTTTGCTGGCTTTAAAGTTGATTTTGACCATTACGACTCAACCAACAGCCCTGAAAACCAAGCACGCGCTTCTGAGATTTACATTAAGAACCGTGAAGCGGACAACATTGCGGTACGCCCTGTGACGCAATTGTTTGACCCTGAAAAAGCAATGTTCTTGTCTGACCGTTTCATTAAAGGTACATGCCCGAAATGTAAAGCGGAAGACCAATACGGCGACTCATGCGAAGTGTGTGGTACAACATACAACGCAACTGAATTATTAAATCCAAAATCGACTTTAAGCGGTGCGACACCTGTAGAGAAATCTTCAGATCACTACTTCTTTAAACTGCCAAACTTTGGTGAATACCTGCAAAAATGGACACGTGACGAAGGTCGTCTGCCTGTGTCGATTGCCAACAAACTCGATGAATGGTTTGAAGCAGGTCTGTCTGATTGGGACATCTCACGTGATGCGCCTTACTTCGGTTTTGAAATTCCAGATGCGCCAAACAAATACTTCTACGTTTGGGTTGATGCGCCAATCGGCTATATGTCGAGCTTTGAAAACTACATCAAGACTAAACGTCCTGATCTAAGCTTTGAAGACTACTGGAAAAAAGATTCTAAAAATGAGGTGTATCACTTCATTGGTAAAGACATCGTTTACTTCCACGCGTTGTTCTGGCCTGCAATGCTTGAAGGTGCAAACTACCGTACCCCTACAAGCCTATTCGTAAACGGTTTCTTGACTGTAAATGGTCAGAAGATGTCTAAATCTCGTGGTACATTCATTAAAGCGGAAACGTATCTTGAGCATTTAAACCCTGAATACTTACGTTACTACTTCGCGTCTAAACTTTCTGACAAAGTTGAAGATTCTGACTTGAACCTTGATGATTTCGTTCAGAAAGTAAACTCTGACTTGGTTGGTAAAGTCGTGAACATCGCAAGCCGTTGTGCCAAGTTCATCAATACTAAGTTTGATAACAAACTTTCTGCAAATTGTGCTGAGCCTGAATTGGTACAAAGCTTTATTGATGCAGGCGCTTCAATCGCTGCTCAATATGAAGCACGTGAGTTCTCTGCAGCCATCCGTGAAATCATGGCGCTTGCTGATAAAGCCAACCAATATATCGACGAGAAAAAGCCTTGGGCACTTGCGAAGATTGAAGGCGAAGAACAACAAGTGCATGACGTATGTTCTGTCGGCATCAACTTGTTCCGTCAATTGGCGGTTTACCTTGCGCCAGTACTTCCTACATTGGCAGCAGAAGTTCAAAGCTTCTTAAAATTAGAATCTTTCGACTTTGCTTCAGGCAAAACGATTTTAGTTGATCATGAAATTGCATTGTTCCAACCATTGATGCAACGTGTAGACCCGAAAGCGGTTGCTGCCATGGTTGATGCATCTAAAGATTCTTTAGCTGCTCCTGCGGAAGCGCCAAAAGCGGAAAAGAAAAAAGAGAAGAAAGCTGAGAAAAAGCCTGAGCCTAAAGTGGGTGAAGCTGAAATTATTGGCATCGAAGACTTTATGAAAGTTGACCTGCGTGTCGCTGAAGTTTTGGAAGCAGCTCATGTTGAAGGTTCTGACAAACTTTTACAACTTACTTTAAATGTCGGCGAAGCTGAACCACGTAACGTGTTTAGCGGTATTCGTGAGTTCTACCAACCTGAAGACTTAAAAGGCAAATTGGTGGTGATGGTGGCAAACCTTGCTCCACGTAAGATGCGTTTTGGTATTTCAAACGGGATGGTTTTAGCTGCCGGTAATGGTGAAGGTGTTTGGGTGATTTCACCTGAAACTGGTGCTAAAGCTGGTGATAAAGTGTCTTAATTTTTAGATTAAGATGAGAAAAAGCCTCTACGTTGTAGGGGCTTTTTTATGCCTTTAGGTTCCCTCTCCTTTTTTAAAGGAGAGGGTTAGGGAGAGGATTTATTGAATCACTGCCTCATTTTGGCTTTATGAAAAATTAATTCCTTTGCGTAGGTATTACCTTACTTTTGAAAGATGAGAAGCACTGCTTCGCAATGTATGATATACGCTGAATTATCAGGAGACTTTCCCTTGGGAGATTCTAGGCAGCCAACTTATAAAAGTCTTCGGCCATTTGATTTGGTGTCTTAAAACCCAAACCCTTTTGAATTCTTCGATGATTAT
>NZ_VPAN01000085.1:0-2217 GCF_013419225.1 Acinetobacter sp. YH12097
CAGAGTTAGAACCTCAATATTACCAGGGTGGTATTTCAAGATTGGCTCCACCGAAACTAGCGTCTCGGTTTCAAAGCCTCCCACCTATCCTACACAAGTAAGATCAAAGTTCAATGTCAAGCTGCAGTAAAGGTTCACGGGGTCTTTCCGTCTAGCCGCGGGTACACCGCATCTTCACGGCGATTTCGATTTCACTGAGCCTCTGCTGGAGACAGCGCCCCCATCATTATGCCATTCGTGCAGGTCGGAACTTACCCGACAAGGAATTTCGCTACCTTAGGACCGTTATAGTTACGGCCGCCGTTTACTGGGGCTTCGATCAAGAGCTTCGCTTACGCTAACCCCATCAATTAACCTTCCAGCACCGGGCAGGCATCACACCCTATACGTCCACTTTCGTGTTTGCAGAGTGCTATGTTTTTAATAAACAGTTGCAGGGGCCTGGTTTCTGTGGCTGCTCTCAGCTCAGGAAGCAAGTTCCATCACCAAAAGCAGCGTACCTTCTCCCGAAGTTACGGTACCATTTTGCCTAGTTCCTTCAGCAGAGTTCTCTCAAGCGCTTTGGTCTACTCGACCTGACCACCTGTGTCGGTTTCGGGTACGATTCCAGTGTAACTGAAGCTTAGAGACTTTTCCTGGAAGTATGGTATCAGCCACTTCACTGTACAAGTACAGCTTGCTGTCAGATCTCAGCATAAAGTACCCCGGATTTGCCTAAGATACATGCCTACATCCTTTCACCTGGACAACCAACGCCAGGCTGACTTAACCTTCTCCGTCCTCTCATCGCATTACACTGAAGTATTGGAATATTAACCAATTTCCCATCGACTACGCCTCTCGGCCTCGCCTTAGGGGTCGACTCACCCAGCCCCGATTAACGTTGGACTGGAACCCTTGGTCTTTCAGCGAACGGGTTTTTCACCCGTTTTGTCGTTACTCACGTCAGCATTCGCACTTCTGATACCTCCAGCAGACTTCTCAATCCACCTTCATCGGCTTACAGAACGCTCCCCTACCACTTACACTAATGTGTAAATCCGCAGCTTCGGCATATAGTTTTAGCCCCGTTACATCTTCCGCGCAGGCCGACTCGACTAGTGAGCTATTACGCTTTCTTTAAAGGGTGGCTGCTTCTAAGCCAACCTCCTAGCTGTCTATGCCTTCCCACATCGTTTCCCACTTAACTATAATTTTGGGGCCTTAGCTGGCGGTCTGGATTGTTTTCCTCTTGACTACGGACGTTAGCACCCGCAGTCTGTCTCCCGGATAGTACTCATTGGTATTCGGAGTTTGCATCGGTTTGGTAAGTCGGGATGACCCCCTAGCCGAAACAGTGCTCTACCCCCAATGGTATTCGTCCGAGGCGCTACCTAAATAGCTTTCGGGGAGAACCAGCTATCACCGAGTTTGATTAGCCTTTCACCCCTATCCACAAGTCATCCCCTGGCTTTTCAACGACAGTGGGTTCGGTCCTCCAGTTAGTGTTACCCAACCTTCAACCTGCTCATGGATAGATCACCCGGTTTCGGGTCTACACCCAGCAACTAAACGCCCTATTAAGACTCGATTTCTCTACGGCTCCCCTAATCGGTTAACCTTGCTACTGAATGTAAGTCGCTGACCCATTATACAAAAGGTACGCAGTCACCAAACAAGTTGGCTCCCACTGCTTGTATGCATGCGGTTTCAGGATCTATTTCACTCCCCTCACAGGGGTTCTTTTCGCCTTTCCCTCACGGTACTGGTTCACTATCGGTCAGTCAGGAGTATTTAGCCTTGGAGGATGGTCCCCCCATATTCAGACAAGGTTTCACGTGCCTCGCCCTACTCGACATCATTATCTAAGCCCTTTCGCGTACAGGACTATCACCTACTATGGTCGCACTTCCCAGAGCGTTCCACTAAAGCTTAGATAACTTAATGGGCTTTTCCCCGTTCGCTCGCCGCTACTGAGGGAATCTCAATTGATTTCTTTTCCTAAGGGTACTGAGATGTTTCACTTCCCCTCGTTCGCCTCATAAACCTATGTATTCAGTTTATGATACCCGCCTTATAGCGGGTGGGTTCCCCCATTCAGAAATCTCCGGATCACAGGATATTTGCCGCCTCCCCGGAGCTTATCGCAGGCTATTACGTCTTTCATCGCCTCTGACTGCCAAGGCATCCACCACATGCACTTAATTACTTGACTATACAACCCCAAACAGTCGCCCA
>NZ_VPAN01000086.1:0-3479 GCF_013419225.1 Acinetobacter sp. YH12097
GCATGTTCCGCGTCCTTGCAATACTGTGTTTACATACAGTCTATCGCTTAGCGGAAAGTTCTTTTACCCTCAGCCGAAATGCCTGCCGTTGCTAGACATTGCCAGCCAGTGCCCGTCACTCCCACTCTATTGATGTGTGCTTAAAAAACAGGAGGGTTTAACTTGGTAAACTATACATACTCATTAGGAGTTTACCATGAGCAAGAAACAGAAGACTTACACCGCAGAATTTAAAGCTGAAGCCATAAAAGCCATTGAAGAGAACCAAGGTAATGTATCGGAATCCGCTAGACAACTTGGCATTTCAATGCAAACCCTTTCGAACTGGAATAACAAAGCAAAGGCTGGAACTTTAGCAGGCACAAAACAGTATTCGCCCGATCTAAACGCCTTACTCGAAGAAAATAAGAAGCTTAAACAACAGCTCAAAACAGCTGAAATGGAACGTGAATTTTTAAAAAAGGCAGCAGCGTACTTTGCCAAAGAAAGTCAGTGAGGTACGCCTATATGAAATCGCAAAGCCACTTATTTCCGATTATTTTAATGGCTCGATTACTTCGTGTATCCGTTTCTCGCTTTTATGATTGGCTAAAGCGAGGCATGAGTAAAAGATCAATTCAGCGAAATCAGCAGACAATTTTGGTCAAAATAGCCCATGAAGAAACCAAACAAAGCTATGGCTATGTTCGATTAACCAAGCATTTACAAGCGCAAGGTATCAAAATAAGTACGTATGCTGTGCGCCAAATAAAAAAATCAAATCAGTTGTATTGTAAGCGCCATAAGCGTTTCAAAAGAACCACGAACAGTGATCACAACCGTTCTATTTATGACAATTTACTCAAGCAACAGTTTTCAATGACGAAGCCTAATCTTGCGTGGTCGAGTGACATTACCTACATTTGGACGGCTGAGGGCTGGTTGTACTTGGCAGCTGTCAAAGATCTTTACACGAAACAGGTTGTTGGCTATAGCTTAAATGAGCGCATGACAGCCAAGCTTGTTTGTGATGCATTGAATATGGCTATTCGCAATCAGAAACCTGCTAAAGATCTCATTGTACATTCAGATAGAGGCAGCCAATATTGCAGTAATGAATATCGAAACTTACTTGAGAAATTTGATTTTCAGGGTTCAATGAGCAAAAAAGGCGACTGCTTTGATAATGCACCGATAGAGAGTTTCTGGGGCATACTCAAAAATGAACTAGTCCATCATCGCAACTACAAAACAAGGGAAGAAGCCAAAGCGGATATTACAAAATATATAGAGTTATTTTATAATCAGCGAAGAATTCAAAAAGGCTTGGATTTTAAGACACCAAATCAAATGGCAGAAGACTTTTATCGGTTAGCTGCCTAGAATCTCCCAAGTGAAAGTCTCCTGCTAATTCAGCACACATCAGATTTACGATGGTCAATTTAATGGGAATAAGATCTATGGCAATGGAGTTACCTCCGCTTTGCTTAAACGTCATAATATAAAAGTCATTTCAGAAGAAACTTTTTGGCAACTTTTACCCTAGTTCCTCCGCTTTTATTTAAAATCTTCATGCAACTCCAACCACGCCCCCCTTTGCAATATCAAGTCTCTTCGGTATTTAGAGATATAGTGAGGTAATAATCTAAGAAGCATATCCATTACTTCCACATCAGTTAAAAAGTAGTGGTTCAATTTTATGCTGTAATTCTTTAACAATTTTAGCAAGCTGATCATGTAAAACTAACCAACATTGCTCATGACCTTGCCCAATATATTCATCTATTATGAGTTGCAAAATGTCTTGATCTATCTGACTTAAGAATTCTAAAAACCATGTCGCAGCAACATCCTTGGCAACTATTGTTTTATGATCTAATGTATAAGCTATACGGCATAGCGCTAAAATTTGATTACATTCATCCTGATCGTCTTTCCAATGAGCAATAATTTGTGGATAAGTTTTTTGCATGGCAAATATTAATTGTTCATAGCTAATTGGATTTAACCAATCGCAAATATCAGGTCCAAAGATAGTAATGTTATGTAATTGGGCAGTTTTAAGTAAAATACTAATATCTGGATCAGATTGACTATAAAGTAATTCACCTTTGAGTAATTCTTCTCTCAACCACTCGCCATATTGTAGCTGATATGTATATGGATGATTTTTATTGGTAATACTCCCTTTTTCTAATATCGTAATTTCTAAGGCACGCGCTGTAGCATGACCAATCGGAACAGATATATTTAGAAAATTCTGCGCTAATTGTTTTCTTTCCTGATCGGTAATTTCACGTTCAATAATAACTAAAATATCAAGATCACTTTTATGTTTTAAACCACCATCAACATACGAACCATATAAATAAATAGCATAAAGCTTATCTTTAAAATTTTTTTGTAAAAGCTGTTTTACACTTTCAACTTGGCGACACTCTTCATCATTTAAGCTTTGCATATGATTTTTAATTTAAAAAAATAAGTAATGAATTCATAGAGCATTATACAGAATAAGTGTAAATAATTTAATCAATTAGTAAATAACATACTATTTTTACAATATATTTACTTTCAATATAGAGTTTAATACATAAAACTCTATCAATCAAAAAAAGCTTGAAACAACATCTGAATAGTAAGAGTCATTTCCTCCTCACTTAGAGATGGATCCGGAAATTTGAACAACTCCTATAAGTGATACTCTGCTCCTCAAATGATGTTATAAACATCAATATATGGAGTATTTTATGGCACGTAGACCAAGAAGAAATCATTCAAACGACTTTAAGGCTAAGGTAGCACTTGCTGCGATCAAAGCAGAAAAAACACTTGCTGAATTGAGTTCTGAGTTTGATGTTCATCAAAACCAAATTATTGACTGGAAAAATCAATTGATCTCAGCTTCCTCACAAGCTTTCGATCAATCAAAAGCTCCATCAGAACCTCCCATTGATCTTAAAAAGTTACATGCAAAAATCGGTGAGCAGGCATTAGAAATTGATTTTTTAGAAGGTGTGTTGAAGAAACTGGGCCGCTTCAACCACAAAAGTTAATCGATCACTCACTTCAGATTTCAGTATCTAAACAAGCTAAGTTACTGAAAGTCTCTCGTGGTTGTTATTATTATCGCCCAAAACCTGTTAGCTCATCAGATCTGAAGCTGATGCGATGTATTGATGAATTACATATGCAATATCCTTTTGCAGGCAGTCGTATGATGCGTGATTTGTTGAATCGTCAAGGGCATCATATAGGACGACGTCATACACGTACTTTAATGAAGAAAATGGGTATTCAGGCGTTATATTGCAAACCAAATTTAAGCCAGGCTAATCAAGCTCACCGTAAATATCCATATCTGCTCAAAGGATTGGCTATTCAGCGCAGTAATCAAGTGTGGTCTACGGATATAACGTATATCCCTATGGCAAAAGGCTTTGTTTATTTATGTGCTGTGATTGATTGGCATAGCCGCAAGGTACTTGCGCATAGGGTAT
>NZ_VPAN01000087.1:0-3347 GCF_013419225.1 Acinetobacter sp. YH12097
TGTTCCATTTTAGAGATTTGTTTAAGATAAGATATAACTCATTGAGATGTGTCATAGTATTCGTCGTTAGAAAACAATTATTGTGACATTATTTCAATGAGTTATCTATTTTTGTCGTGTACAGAGATTATTATAGAAGCCCCCATGAATAAATCGCTCATCATTTTCGGCATCGTCAACATAACCTCGGACAGTTTCTCCGATGGAGGCCGGTATCTGGCGCCAGACGCAGCCATTGCGCAGGCGCGTAAGCTGATGGCCGAGGGGGCAGATGTGATCGACCTCGGTCCGGCATCCAGCAATCCCGACGCCGCGCCTGTTTCGTCCGACACAGAAATCGCGCGTATCGCGCCGGTGCTGGACGCGCTCAAGGCAGATGGCATTCCCGTCTCGCTCGACAGTTATCAACCCGCGACGCAAGCCTATGCCTTGTCGCGTGGTGTGGCCTATCTCAATGATATTCGCGGTTTTCCAGACGCTGCGTTCTATCCGCAATTGGCGAAATCATCTGCCAAACTCGTCGTTATGCATTCGGTGCAAGACGGGCAGGCAGATCGGCGCGAGGCACCCGCTGGCGACATCATGGATCACATTGCGGCGTTCTTTGACGCGCGCATCGCGGCGCTGACGGGTGCCGGTATCAAACGCAACCGCCTTGTCCTTGATCCCGGCATGGGGTTTTTTCTGGGGGCTGCTCCCGAAACCTCGCTCTCGGTGCTGGCGCGGTTCGATGAATTGCGGCTGCGCTTCGATTTGCCGGTGCTTCTGTCTGTTTCGCGCAAATCCTTTCTGCGCGCGCTCACAGGCCGTGGTCCGGGGGATGTCGGGGCCGCGACACTCGCTGCAGAGCTTGCCGCCGCCGCAGGTGGAGCTGACTTCATCCGCACACACGAGCCGCGCCCCTTGCGCGACGGGCTGGCGGTATTGGCGGCGCTGAAAGAAACCGCAAGAATTCGTTAACTGCACATTCGGGATATTTCTCTATATTCGCGGTTCAGCAGGCATGTCCCCTTTGAGGGCGACCCGACGACAGGATAATCGACCTTATGGTGCGCAAATATTTCGGCACAGACGGTATTCGTGGCAAAGCCAACGAAGGCGCGATGACGGCGGAAACCGCCTTGCGCGTCGGCATGGCGGCTGGCCGTGTCTTTCGTCGCGGTGACCACCGCCATCGTGTCGTGATCGGCAAGGATACGCGCCTGTCGGGCTATATGCTTGAACCCGCGCTCACAGCCGGTTTCACCTCGATGGGCATGGACGTATTCCTTTTTGGCCCGCTGCCGACAACGTAATAGGAAGAATAAACGCCCTTTTCACCCAAGTCCAAATTAATTTGCCGATTCCATAATCAGGGTGTATTACAATTCCATAGAGTTTTTCAATCCAGGTGGTTTAGCTGATAACTTAACGATTGATCAGCTTCTTCGTGAAGATTACTCGCCATGGGCGCGCAATAAAAGGATATCTGCCACGTTCAAAGAAGCGCATTTTATTGAAAAATATGGGTCAGGCATCAAACGAATCCAAGAAGGCTTCGCATCCTATGGTCTGCGTCCCCCTGTCTTTGAAAATTTCCAGCACGGTTTTCGAGTTATTGTCTCATCAAAGCTACTTTTCGAATCTAATGAGGGAGTAAGTGAGGGAGTAAATCTACTATTTAATCAGATAAGAACTAATCCAGGAAAGCGTGCACCATTTTTAGTAAACGAGCTATTAGTTCCTGTCAAGATAGTAGAGCGGTGGCTCAAAATCTTAAGAGATGATCATAAAATCGAGTTTCGAGGAGCTCCTAAAAGTGGAGGATACTGGCTAAAATAGAAATCAATGATACTCTTAAGTGGCACCAATCGAACTCCTATTTTAGCATTTAAAAAAGTATCCTCACATCATTTTATTGAACAATACCTAAGGCTGCTCTGGCGGCATTGATATGATTATCGTCGTTGCACTCTACCGCAAAAGCGCCATATGCTAATGGAGCTGCAGCAGCCCTCTCTATAGATTGTTCGTAGAGCCTATCCCATATCGTTCCGCCTTGTTTAGCATACTCCGTTATCAAACTCTTCAGGCTATCCTCTCCAAAAACCGATACGTGACCAGAAAAGTCCAGTGCAGGATCACCCATATGCGCAGTAGACCAATCTATGATACCAGAGGTCTTACCTTCCTTCGAGGTTAAGACATGCCCTGCATAGAGATCGCCATGGATGAAACAAGTGAATTCAGGCCACAAAGGGTCATTGTCCAACCATCTACGGTATCTGTTTTCCAACGGCTCGCTGATACCTATCTCAGATTTCACCAAGTGGATACGGTCAGCTATTTCGGTCCTCAATTCACTTGGAGTCATTATTTTCAAGTTGCTCTTTCTCACATCGTCAGCTGTAATACGATGTAATTCGGCCAATGATTTTGCCAGAGACTCCACATAAGCTATGCTATCGCGATCTATGTTCCAAGAAACCTCATGTGTTATCGCATCGAATGTCAGAGCAGGCGCATCCTCCAGTAAAGGGTAGGCTATTAGGCGCTCCGATACAATTTTCCAATCAGGGACATTGATCGACAGGTTTCTTTTGGCTAAATCCAATATTCTACTTTCATTTTCGATTTGTTCAAGCATATCGCTTCTTCGAGGTATACGGAGTACCCAGTTCTCACCGTTTACTTCCTTTACAAAGGCAACTCTAAAGTCGATGCCCATCTCATTGACGCTCATCTCTTCCGAAATTCTCAGCCCATGCTCTAGGGCTAATGTTTGCATATCTTCGATTGTCATTTCTATACTGTTTTCTTTTATTAAATTGGTACCAGTTCCCCCGACAGGACATTCTGAATGTCATATACAGGTGTAACACTTTACCCATATTCTTTTCGTATGGATAACACTTCCCATCAGGGAACAAAAATCTGATACATGAATTAATTGTGAGACAGTAGACCTACTGTCGCATTGAAGCCATCTCGGCGACTATTTGATTAGGAAAACCAAGGCTTTGCCATCATAGCCTTATCATAGAAGTATAACATAGTTGTAAAGATAGAAAATTATTTTTTATTCATCCATGATGTTATTATTTTATAATAACATCATCTAAACATGTCCTGTCGCTCTTTTGTGCTGTGATATTTCATACCTATTAACTGCTTTCGTTTGAATTATACGACGTTCTACTCACAATAGGGCAAGGGTTACTCATTCCGTAGGATGCGGTTCACGTATAGGAAGAATAAACGCCCTTTTCACCCAAGTCCAACAGCTTTGGACCGCAGTTGACTCTTTCGACACCCCTGCGATGCAACCCAATCCGGCTGACGGGGAGCCAGCAACGCTGAAAATTTAC
>NZ_VPAN01000088.1:0-2936 GCF_013419225.1 Acinetobacter sp. YH12097
GTTCAAATGGCTATTCTACGTTTGATTGGTTTTGGAAAAAAAGAAGAATTTAAGAAAGTGCTAGCAATTTTAAGAAAGAAAAAGCCTGATAGGACAAGGATCCTATGAAATTTGTCGTGTACAGAGGTAATTTTTATGAAATCTAAAATCATGAGAAAAAGATAGAAAAGCACTTAGTCAGTTTCGGAGTATTATTTAAAACGTGGAGATGTTTTTCCTATGTTGATTAGTCAATTTATTTACGAATGAGGTATAAAGTTTTATCTAATTTTTCTTTTTATCCAATTTAAAATTAGGTGCGTACACGGCCTCAACTTTCAATAAAGTATAAAAGGTGTTTGTGTAGGCAATACCCTTACTTTTGATAAGCCAAAAGAAAGCAAAAGCCTTTGTTACCCATACATAACATCCCTATTATGATGGATAACGTGTGGCATCCCTGCCACACTCGTGTATCCAAACGTTGCTTAAATTAAACTATGTAATAGTGGCGACATAAAGGTGCTCTTATCGCTATATATTAAAAACTTAGTGGAACACTGTTTCTAAAGCTTTTAAACCCACTTTGGGATCAAGTAGACCGTTGTAAATTTCAGGGATTTCACGTTCCACCCCAAAAAATTCATAAATGGCAAGCATCGCCCCACGAACTGAATATTCCACAGTAAAGACCACGTCATCTTCAATTTCCACAAACTGTCCAAGGAAAGCAAAGTTTTGTGAGCCTTGTGGAATTACCTGTGGACGATCCCCCGGTTTACGGCAGGCGAATAGGGCAGAGGCGTATGGCATCATGGCGGTAGTAACATCAGTCGTTGCCAAAACATGATCTAAAATGTCGTCAAAACCGAGCTGT
The DNA here is from genome assembly GCF_013419225.1 of Acinetobacter sp. YH12097. Lineage (NCBI taxonomy): Bacteria > Pseudomonadati > Pseudomonadota > Gammaproteobacteria > Moraxellales > Moraxellaceae > Acinetobacter > Acinetobacter sp. YH12097. The sequence goes on from NZ_VPAN01000088.1 coordinate 857, forward strand.
TTAATCAGTTCTGTTAGGATTTCTTGCCCCGTGGCTTCGGACATTGGTTTTTTGATGTAATCGCCTATATGGTCAATTTGGAAACCGTAGCCCCATAAGGTATATAAACCTTCAGGTAAGTCGGCAAAGTGTGGCTGTGCAGGAACCACGATGGATAAATGCCAACCCGACTCATACCAAGTCATGAGTGCGCCTGTGCCTGGTTCATTGCCTGTATAGTCAATAATACGTTTAAGTAGCACGTCATCTTTCATGGTCAGAGTGAAAGACTCCCACTTATGTTCATCGACATTGCCATAAAAAGTCATTGGACGGCCAAAGTCTGGGGCTTTTTGTGCCAGCGTTTCCCAAAGCGTCCAGCCATGATCTTCTCGATGACGAATAAGGGCAGGCACGTCATGATTACCGCCATAACGTGAGTCTGCTGTAATAGAGCCTAAAGTGAAAATAGCTAAATCATTGGCTTTCAGATTAATTTGCTCTGAGCCTTCAGGCAATTGTACATATAGGCGTGAAGCGTAGCGTTCTTGAGTTTCAGCATTGGTAATGAAGTCTGCATCTGTGACATAGTGTCCAAAACGCACATCGACGCCTTGTGCGACTAACCAACGCTGTAGGGGCAGAATCATCGAGTCATATTGGTTGTACTTGGTACGTTTCACACCCGCTAAGGTATGAATGCGTGGCAATTCTTGAATAAAACGCAAGAAATAGCGTCTTAACTCTGCTGCACTGTGCCATTTTTGAAAAGCGAAAGTCGTGCGCCACATGCGCCAGAAATTGGTTTCAAAAAAGGTTTCATCAAAAAACTCATCAATGCGGCGACTGCCAATTTTTTCTTCTTTTGAAGCTAATAGGCGCAGCATCTGTGCACGATGTAGCGTATTCAGACCAAGCTTTGCTGCATCCGCAATGACATGTTCGGCATCAATCAACCGTGCATTGCCGTGGGTTTTCACTTTTTCATTAAACTCACGACATTCTTCACGCACCGAAATGTCTGGATTTTCCAAAGATGGAATACTGGAAAATAAGTCCCATAGGCACAAATAAGTTTCATCGGTCAGCATTCGCCCACCACGTGTTACCCAAGCTTGCGCGGCATGCGGTGTATGTCCACCATCCATCGAACCACCTGAAATATCGAGTTCTTCTAAAATATGGATATTTTTGGCAGGGACTTTGGCATCACGGATTGCAAATGCAGCAGCAGCCATACCTGCGATACCACCACCAATAATCCAAAGATGGGACTGTTGCGCGTCTAATGGGGTGCGCTTCTTATTTTGCATGGTTCACCTTTAATTATGATGTTAAAAATTATGAAGTAAAAAAATTGGTTTAGAAAAACCTTAAAAATAGTATGTCTTTTTATATATGAAAAATGTATGAAATGGGAAGCAATCCCCTCATTATATTTTGTAATCAAAAATAGACGTATGATGGCTATTTTTAATACACATTTGTCTTTTTATTAAAATTGAATATGATCTAAATAATTGATGTTAATGTTTATTGTTGAGTAATTGCTCTATTGTTGTTTTCACTATGCCGTATGCTAAATTTCTTTAAAAATAGGCTTTTTATTTATCATTAAAAAATATCTTTGTACACGACAAAAAAGATAACTTATTGAAATAATGGCATAGTACTTGTTTTCTGACGACGAATATGATGACACATTTCAATGAGTTACATCTCATCTTAAACAAATATCTAAAGTGGAACAAGTCACATGCAAAATATTTTACACTGATTATGCTTGCATTAATTGTAAAACAGACATGTAATCTTTCTTCTGCATCTAAAGCCTTACCCATCAAGTGCTTACCACAATCATTTTACCGACGTATACAACGCTTCTTTGCAGATCAGTATTTCGATTATCGTCAAATTTCTCAGTTAATTTTCAATATATTTTCATTCGATAAAGTCCAATTAACTTTGGATAGAACTAGGGTCTGTTGACATTTGTTGATTAAAAAAATAGCGAGATAGTAAAATTAAATCGCCAAACCCAATTTTACACTCGCTATGCCTCGAACAATGCTAAATGATCAACACTGGTCCAAGTTACTTG
>NZ_VPAN01000089.1:0-2690 GCF_013419225.1 Acinetobacter sp. YH12097
TAAATTTTCAGCGTTGCTGGCTCCCCGTCAGCCGGATTGGGTTGCATCGCAGGGGTGTCGAAAGAGTCAACTGCGGTCCAAAGCTGTTGGACTTGGGTGAAAAGGGCGTTTATTCTTCCTATACGTGCCGCGTTCCAGGCGGCGACTATGAGGGCTATGTCGATGCCCATGTGCGCCGGCTGGAGGCGCTACGCCGGGCCGGTATCGTCGAGCGGATCGACGCCGACCAATGGCGCATCCCCGATGATCTGGTCAGCCGTGCCGCCGCCCATGACGCCGGCCGAGACAGTCAGGCCAGCGTTCGCGTCCTTTCCCCGGTCGATCTGAACAAACAGATCGGATCGGACGGCGCGACCTGGCTGGACCGGCGGCTGATCCACGGCGAGACGGCCGACCTTGCGCCAACCGGCTTCGGGCAACAAGTCCGCGAAGCCATGGACCAGCGCCGCGAGCACCATATCGAACAGGGCGACGCCACCCGCAGCCGGGACAGCCGCGTCTTCTACCGGCGCAACCTTCTCGCCATCCTGCGGGAGCGCGAGGTAGCCGGCGTCGGATCGGATATGGCTTTGAGTAAGGGCCTGCCGTTCCGCGCCGCCACGGACGGCGAGAGCGTCAGCGGCAAGTTTACCGGAACCGTGCATCTATCGAGCGGCAAGTTCGCCGTGGTCGAGAAATCCCATGAGTTCACCCTTGTCCCGTGGCGGCCGATCATCGACCGCCAACTCGGCCGCGAGGTTATGGGCATCGTGCAGGGCGGGTCGGTGTCGTGGCAGTTAGGGCGGCAGAGGGGGCTGGAACGCTGAGTGCGCCCATGCCGCATTGCGAAGCAAAAGATAATCGGATAAAATGTAGCAATTCATATTCGTAAGCGTGGAGTAATCAGATGGGAAATTCCAAGTCAGCAGACAAGTAAGCCGCAACAACCAGTATTGTTGTTGCGGCGCTCTGTAAGGCTAGTCTCATCTGATTGCTGACGAGCAGACGTCGCCCGGTATTCCTTAATCGAGGGTTGATTCGTCATGACCACCACACGCCCCGCGTGGGCCTATACGCTGCCGGCAGCACTGCTGCTGATGGCTCCTTTCGACATCCTCGCTTCACTGGCGATGGATATTTATCTCCCTGTCGTTCCAGCGATGCCCGGCATCCTGAACACGACGCCCGCTATGATCCAACTCACGTTGAGCCTCTATATGGTGATGCTCGGCGTGGGCCAGGTGATTTTTGGTCCGCTCTCAGACAGAATCGGGCGACGGCCAATTCTACTTGCGGGCGCAACGGCTTTCGTCATTGCGTCTCTGGGAGCAGCTTGGTCTTCAACTGCACCGGCCTTTGTCGCTTTCCGTCTACTTCAAGCAGTGGGCGCGTCGGCCATGCTGGTGGCGACGTTCGCGACGGTTCGCGACGTTTATGCCAACCGTCCTGAGGGTGTCGTCATCTACGGCCTTTTCAGTTCGATGCTGGCGTTCGTGCCTGCGCTCGGCCCTATCGCCGGAGTATTGATCGGCGAGTTCTTGGGATGGCAGGCGATATTCATTACTTTGGCTATACTGGCGATGCTCGCACTCCTAAATGCGGGTTTCAGGTGGCACGAAACCCGCCCTCTGGATCAAGTCAAGACGCGCCGATCTGTCTTGCCGATCTTCGCGAGTCCGGCTTTTTGGGTTTACACTGTCGGCTTTAGCGCCGGTATGGGCACCTACTTCGTCTTCTTCTCGACGGCTCCCCGTGTGCTCATAGGCCAAGCGGAATATTCCGAGATCGGATTCAGCTTTGCCTTCGCCACTGTCGCGCTTGTAATGATCGTGACAACCCGTTTCGCGAAGTCCTTTGTCGCCAGATGGGGCATCGCAGGATGCGTGGCGCGTGGGATGGCGTTGCTTGTTTGCGGAGCGGTCCTGTTGGGGATCGGCGAACTTTACGGCTCGCCGTCATTCCTCACCTTCATCCTACCGATGTGGGTTGTCGCGGTCGGTATTGTCTTCACGGTGTCCGTTACCGCGAACGGCGCTTTGGCAGAGTTCGACGACATCGCGGGATCAGCGGTCGCGTTCTACTTCTGCGTTCAAAGCCTGATAGTCAGCATTGTCGGGACATTGGCGGTGGCACTTTTAAACGGTGACACAGCGTGGCCCGTGATCTGTTACGCCACGGCGATGGCGGTACTGGTTTCGTTGGGGCTGGTGCTCCTTCGGCTCCGTGGGGCTGCCACCGAGAAGTCGCCAGTCGTCTAACCGACGACTGGTAGCAGGCCCGCTCCGATGCGGCGCACTAACCATCGAAACCTCGTGAATGTCGGTATCCTGTCTGGCAGGATACCGCTCATTTCCCTTGTTCAGTTCATCGCCGTCGCCGAGCATCTGAATTTTCGGCATGCGGCCAAGGCACTTGGTATCAGCCAGTCGAGCGTCAGCGCGCGTGTGAAAGCGCTGGAGGATAACCTTGGTGTCCTGCTATTTGAGCGCCATGCGCGGGGCGTTCGGCTAACAGACGCAGGCAGGCACTTCATGGAGCGTGTCACGGCGGGTGTCGATCAACTCGATCACGCAGTGAAGACCGCGGAGTGACGGGCACTGGCTGGCAATGTCTAGCAACGGCAGGCATTTCGGCTGAGGGTAAAAGAACTTTCCGCTAAGCGATAGACTGTATGTAAACACAGTATTGCAAGGACGCGGAACATGCCTCAT
>NZ_VPAN01000090.1:0-2554 GCF_013419225.1 Acinetobacter sp. YH12097
GTAAGCGTCCGCTGAACCCCATGCCTATTTTTTAATTTGAGTTGGATTTCCAGCGATGTGGCAGTAATTCTTCTATTTGGGTCGCTTTATGCGTCGGCAGCCTTTTCAGCACATCACTTAAATAGGCATACGGATCCAAGCCATTCAGCTTTGCTGACTGGATTAAAGTCATGATATTCGCCGCTCGCTGGCCGCTGCGCAGCGAGCCAGCAAACAGCCAGTTCTTGCGCCCTAAGGCCCAAGGTCGCATTTGATTCTCTACCCAATTATTGCAAATCGGTAGATTGCCATCATCCAAATAGCGGCTTAAAGCTGGCCAACGCTTCAGAGTGTAATTGATGGCCTTGGCGGTTGGAGAACTCGATGGCACCGTCAGATAATGTTGGTTGAGCCATTCATACAGTTGTTGCATCACCGGTTGACTATGCTGTTGTCGGTATTCGCGGCGCTGTTCTACCGTACCATCGGTCTTTTTCCTGAGTTCTGCTTCTATCGCATACAGTTTCTGAATCATCAGTAATGCCTGTTCAGTGATCTGACTTTTCCCAGTCACATGTAGCTCATGGAATTTACGACGTGCATGGGCCATGCAGCCCACCTCAATGACATCGCCTGATTTAAAGCGTGCTTTATAACCACTGTAATCATCACAGACCAGATGGCCCTGCCAGCCATTCAGGAACTCTTCTGCATGCTGACCTGAACGGCTATCCTGAAAGTCATAGATCACCGCTTGAACTGGATTGTACTGTGTAGTGGCATAGGCCCAGACATAACCTTTCTTCGGTTTTTTCTCATCATCACCCATCTGCATAATGGTGACTGGTGTTTCATCTGCATGCAGCACCTGCTGTTGCAGCACCACCTGTTTTAAGGCATTGGCCAGAGGCTCCAGTTCTACACCGCAGCGACCTATCCAGTCAGATAACGTTGATCTAGAAAGCTCGATTCCCGCCCGCTGATAGATCAGACGTTGACGGTACAGCGGTAAATGATCGGCATACTTCGATACCAACACATGGCTGAGCAGTTCAGGTGAAGCAATGCCTTTATCAATCACATAGGCAGGCATCGCTTGCTGAGTCAGGGTGTCACACTGATCACAGACCCATTTGCCACGCACATGCTGTTCCTTATAGAACTGTGCCGGTCTGAAATGCAGTTTTTCACTGATATCTTCGCCGATACGACGCAAGGTGCAGCCACAAGCACATTGGGTTGATGTTGGTTCATGCTCAATACGGATGGTGTGTAGATGATCGGGCAGCAGTCGACGTTTAGGTTTATTTGCTTTGGCTTTCTGTGTCGCTGCATCGGTTTTATCTGCATTCAGCCGTTCCAGTTCCAGATCAACGGCTGCAATATCTTCTTCGACCGCTTCATCCCAGAGATGGATTTGTTTTGCAGTGAGATGTTCGTTTTTACTGCCGAATTTGTGCTGTTTAAATAGTGCGAGTTCATGCTCGTATTTTTGATTGAGAATAGAAAGATGTTGAACTTGAGCATCTAATTGCTGATTGGATACTTCAAGATGCTGAACTTTGGTATCTAATTGTTGGTTTGATTTTTCTAATTCTTGATTTGATTGTGCCAGAGACTGATGCTGCATCGCCAACTGCCGGGTAAATTCCAGCAGTTGTTCATGGGTCAGTTGGCTTAAATCAGGCAGCATTTTCATGACCGCAGTATGCCTGAGGTCATGACGCAGAGGAAATAGAACGTTTGGAGAATAGCAGAATGGACCAGCCTAGTTTAGAGCATCGTCACCACCTGCTGTCGTCCAATGCGCTGCCAAGGTAAACCCTGGATCAGTGCCTGTAACTGTTCCGGACTGATCGCCATGCTTTCACCCTGGTGAACCTGCGCCCAGTGGAATTTTCCCTGTTCCAGCCGCCGGGCACACAGCCAGATGCCCAGTCCATCATGTACCAGCACTTTCATGCGATGGCCACGTTTATTACAGAACAGGTAAGCACAATGCGGTTTAATGTAGCCAAAGGCTCTCACCACCTGAGCCATGATAGTATCCATCCCTGCTCGCATATCCAGAGGTTGGGTAGAAAGCCAGATTTCATCAATGCGGATCATGTTGCAAGTGCCTTGAGTAATTCTGCTAAAGCAGATATTTCTGATACTTGCCATTTCAAGCCAATTTCTGCTTTTGAGTGGGGTAAAGTAATTTGAACCGTTAACATGTCAGTAGGAGTAGGATCTAATGGTGCAGAGCAAGATAAGGCAATAAATGCAGGTTTATTCGGTAGTGGTGAGCGATCATTCCCTGGCTTACCATCAATTAAGCGAATCCATTTGGATACAAGATTTGTATTCAATCCATGTTGCAAAGCGACCGAAGCAATTGAAACGTCCGGTGCTTTACAAGCCTGAACGATCTGCTGTTTAAATTCAGCACTGTATGTTCTTCGTTTTTTCGCAAGAGATGCGATGGATGTCTGGTGATTTGTAGTCATAAATTTTAGTCCCCACTTGTTTTTAAGTGGGGACTAAATTAAGGCTTATAGGATGAATTCATAAGGTGTGTTCAGCGGACGCTTAC
>NZ_VPAN01000091.1:0-2351 GCF_013419225.1 Acinetobacter sp. YH12097
ACTGTTACCAGAATGCATTAGCAGAGCGGATTAATGGAATATTAAAGCAGGAGTTTTTAATTACACGATGTCAAACCATGAAGGAGTTAGATCACTTAATTGCGGAATCTATTATGATTTATAATTGCTATAGACCACATTTAAGTTTAAATATGAACACCCCGAATCAGACGTATGAGCAAACTAAAACCGAGCTAATTGCTTAACTCGGTTTGAAGTGGAATACTGTCAATCTATTTCAGGACAAGACATTTTAGCTATACGAACGCTGTGTTTTCACTGAAGTCTTATTCACATTTTCTAAAGCGGCAACCTCTTCATCCGTTTGCGCTTTGCGAATAAAGAACACTGCAATCGCTGCGATGACTACTGGAATTCCCACGGCCATAAAGTTAATTTGATGTGGCAATTCTTGTGATAATAAATAGCCGATCAGAATCGGGCCAACAATCGCACCTGTACGACCGACTGCAGATGCCCATCCAATACCTGTCGAACGTACAGACAACGGATAGTACTGTGCAACATAGCTATAGAGTAAGATTTGAGAACCAATTGCTGATGCACCTGCGACTGCAACCAAAAGATAGATCACAGGCTGTGGTGAATTAAAGCCGAGTAAAGATAGTGCCACAGCACCTGCAAGACATAATGTAATGATCACCGGTTTTAAGTGGAATTTGTCCGCTAAAATACCGCCGCCAATCGTACCAATTACGGCACCAATATTCATCGCCAATAGGAAGGTCAAACTGCTACCTAATGAATAACCTGCGGCCATCATTAGTTTTGGTAACCAACTGCCTAATGCATAAAGCGTTAATAGACACATAAAGAAACACAGCCAAAACAACATCGTACTTACGCCACGACCTTGCTTATACAACGCTTTAACAGACGTTCCACCCGGAACCGCAACTTCAGTCAGTTCCAGTTGAGTATTTGCAGTCACGGTTTGTTCAGGTGCAATGGTTTGAATCATACGACGTGCTTCATCATGACGATTCACCTTCACCAAAAATGTGAGCGATTCAGGTAAAAATTTCCAAGCAAATGGCAACAGTAACAGTGGAATACCCGCAATGAAGAACATGATTTGCCAGCCATAATCCGCAGTAAACCATGAACCAAAGAGAGCCGCCATGATGCCACCCATTGCATAACCACTGAACATAGTGGTCACTAAAGTACTGCGTAGATGCTTAGGTGCATATTCAGATGTCAATGCCACAAGGTTCGGTAATACCCCACCAATGCCAAGTCCAGCAATAAAACGTAACGCGCCAAATTCCGTTGGATTTGATGCAAAACCGCCTAAAAATGTGAATGTACTGAATAAAAATACACAAATCATGATAACTTTTTTACGGCCAATCTTATCAGCCAAAGTACCAAACATCATGGCACCAAACATCATCCCTGCAAGTGCTGTACTCGCTAGCATACCTGCCTGAACAGCTGTTAATCCCCAATCTTTCATTAATAAAGGCAGCGCAACACCATTGATCGCTAAGTCGTAACCATCAAATAAAATAAGAATTAGACACCACATCATGATGCTGAAATGCGATTTTGTGAACTTAGCGTTATCGACAACGCTATTCACATTCATTGTGCTTGTAGACATTGAACCTCACCTCCAATTGTGAGTTTTATTTTTCGCTACAATGCCGTTTTTGAATGTAAATTGTCCAAAATTACAAAGGTATAGATCCATACCTTTCAGATATATCCATGTCGTTTGGGAATAAAATGTCATAAAAACTTAGATATTTTTGAAATATTTATACATAAAAAAGTCGATGGACTGTGGGTCTAGTTTTTATAATGATTAATTTTCAATGTGTTACTAGAAGCTAAATCACAATCAGACGATAGATTATTTGATATGAAAATTGTCAGAATAAAACTCAAATTTTATAGAAAAAAACCAGACTCTACGATCTAGGTCGTAGATTTCTAAATCATAAGGCATTAGCCATCACTTAAGTCGATAATTAGGCATTTAAACTGTTGTTTTAGCTGACTTACATTCAGGTTTTCCGACATTTTTAAGCTGAGAATTCCTTCAATTGATGATTTTTAAATGCGTTTATTGTCTAATAATCATCCATGTTTAAATAATTCAAGCCACAATCTATCAATATTTTTATCATCTCCCTGTTTTATGCTTCTGCTTATCTTCTTTTCCCCTTTTCTCCACACATAAAAAAACACCCCCTGCACTAGTCAGGGGGTGTTTCGAATAATGAGCTGGCGATGACTTACTCTCACATGGGTAACCCCACACTACCATCAGCGCTAAGAGGTTTCACTTCTGAGTTCGGGAAGGGATCAGGTGGTTCACTCTT
>NZ_VPAN01000009.1:0-94025 GCF_013419225.1 Acinetobacter sp. YH12097
ACTGAGGATCAGAAAGCTTGTTTGAATCGATGTATTTCATCCGCAGATTATGCACGAATGCTAAGAAATCCGGAGTGCAAATATTAACCAAAAAGAAGATCGTTTTTTGATTTATGAAAGAGATCTATTGAATAAGTTAATAAAATTAGGTTTGTGGTAAGGTCAATTCTTTGTATGATAGATTCTATGTGTAGGCTTCTTCATTCTGAAATTATATCGCTGAACAATTTTTTGATAACAGCATTAGGCAACAAGGCTCTAATAAATAAAATGTCCTAAGCAGCAGTACAAATAAAGAAATATATAAATGGGAGTAACTCTAAATTCCTAAAATTATCTGATATGGTTTAAATCCTTCGATCACTGCTTCAGAAATCAATTGGATAAAAGCTTCAGTTTTGTCATAAGCCATCCACTGATCCAAAGCTTCATAGTAAGCCACGCGATTTTTCAACTGTAATAACGCAAGGTGGATATCCAGATTTCAGCAACTTAAGGTTCATCAATAGACGTGATGTGCGTCTATTACCATCAATAAAAAATCCAGGTGTACTTTAGCTGCACGTTCAATAGGATGACGCTGATGCGCTTCCGACTTGTACCAACCGACTAGTTGAGCCATTTTGTCATTCAACAATGTATAGTCAGGTGGGGTAGTGGTAGCACCTGAAATCAATATATTTCGTTGGTGGTAATGACCTACATTGCCATCATCAATATTTTTTAGAATGCTGAATTTTTACGGTATTTTTTGCGGTACAATGATGTGGGTTGGGTTTAAATATTTATAATAAACAATTAGTTAAATTGTATTTACGGTGCGCGCTGAGCGCACCATTTTTTAGTTTTGATTGTTGAACTAAATTTTGCGAATCAATAGCTTTTATTATTACTACTTTTCTATTCAACCCGATCAATCTCAAAGCCCAATATTGCTTTAGCCATCATTGATGTATCTTTTTCTATATATAAAATTCAAAATATTTCTCAGTTCTTTTTATTCTAAGTTCAAAGTCATACAAAACATCTAAATTGAAAGCTTATAAAGAGTGAAAATAGAAAGTTCACTGTATTTATATCTGCATCTAAATGAAAAGAATCTATTGAAAACACGATTATAAAAGTCATGCACCAAAATAGTGGAGCTTGGAAACTTAATAGAACATTTATCCTTTTGTACTGGCTAAATAAAATAGGCAAATGATTGATAAAATATATTAAGATATTGAAAAATAAATAATAATTAGAGTTGGCATGATGTGTGCAACACAGTATTCAAACTTGGATACAAGAATGAGCACATCAATGAACTCAATAAAAACTTTAGGCTGGACCTTAGCGGAATGGAAAGCGGCCTACACGAATAACACAATTCAACTTGAAGACTTATATGCCTTGGTCGAGCAATTTGATCGCGTAGACCCAGCATGGATTTCCATTGCATCTATAGAGCAATTAACTTCTCAGATTAAAGCTTTAAAACAAATTGAAAATGCTACGGCCTTACCTTTATTTGGTGTGCCTATTGCAGTGAAAGATAATATTGATGTGGTGGGCTTTGCATCGACGGCTGCGTTTAAATTATTTACGGACATTAAAACTGAAGATGCCTCTGTGGTGCAGCGCTTAAAACAAGCAGGTGCCATCATTGTAGGTAAAACCAATTTAGATCAATTCGCTACTGGTTTAGTCGGTACGCGTTCGCCATTTGGTGCCGTGCCGAATACTGTTAATCCTGACTATGTAAGCGGTGGTTCAAGCTCTGGTTCAGGCAGTGTAGTAGCACGTGGTTTAGTCCCGATTGCACTCGGTACAGATACTGCAGGTTCAGGACGAATCCCTGCAGCTTTCAATAATATTGTCGGTTTAAAGCCGACCAAAGGTCGCTTTTCAAATACAGGCTTATTGCCTGCCTGTAAGAGCTTAGATTGTATTTCAATTTTTGCCTTAACCGTCGCTGATGCAACTGCAGTGGCAGAAGTTATGGAAGGTTTTGATGTAACCGACAGCTATTCACGTGTGAACCCAGCAACAGCGCCTGCAAAGTTCAGCGCACAATTAAAGTTAGCCATTCCAAAACAGTTAGAATTTTTTGGCGATGCTCAATCTGCTGATGCATTTCAGCAAGCACTAACTGAATTAAAAAACTTAGGTGCAGTACTAACTGAAATTGATTTCAGTCCTTTTGCAAAATTGGCTGCACAACTGTATCAAGGGTCATGGGTAGCAGAGCGTACGGCAGCCGTAGCTGAAATTTTAGACAGCCATGCAGATGACTTTGATCCAACAGTTTTAGAAATTATTCAAAAAGGGCAGCAGTACACTGCGGTGGATGCTTATAACGCCGAATATTTAAAGCAAGAATTGGCTCGAGACATTCAGCAAATCTTAGCGCAATTTGATGCCTTAGTGGTGCCAAGTTCGCCAACCATTCACACACTGGCAGAAATGGCTGAAGCGCCAATTGAAAATAATAGCCAATTTGGCACCTATACCAACTTTACCAATTTAGCTGATCTGAGTGCCATTGCTGTACCTGCAGGCTTTCGCGCCGACGGGCTGCCTTTTGGAATTACTTTAATTGCACCGGCTTGGCACGATACGGCTTTAGCAAACTTTGCCGAAAAATGGCAAAACCATCTGAAATTACCACTTGGTGCAGTAGGCAAAACATTGCCTGAAGTAGCTTCAGTCATGTCTGCACCATCCGCACAACATTTTCGAGTTGCAGTCGTAGGCGCACATCTCACAGGCATGCCACTCAATTTCCAACTGACAACACGCCAAGCCGTGCATGTTGAAACCACAACCACTTCTGCCGATTACGCCCTCTATGCACTGCCGGGCACAGTACCTCCGAAACCAGGTTTAGCGCGTCAGGAAGCGGGTCAAAAAATTATTGTCGAGCTTTGGGATATTCCAAAAGCACGCTTTGGTGAATTTGTCGCCGAAATTCCAACACCACTGGGTATGGGCAATATCGAGCTTGCCGATGGACGTTGGGTGAAAGGCTTTATTTGTGAACCTTATGGCCTAAACGGTGCAAAAAATATCAGTGAATTTGGCGGCTGGCGCGCCTATATCCAATCACTGCAAGCAACAACAGCAAAATCAAATTAAAAAAATCGGGGAAATAATCATGTTTAAAACAGTTTTAATTGCAAACCGTGGTGAAATTGCTGTTCGTGCGATTCGTACTCTAAAAAAATTAGGTGTGAAATCTGTTGCCGTGTATTCAGAGACCGACCGTTATGCACAGCATGTCTTAGATGCAGATGTGGCAGTTTCTCTTGAAGGTATTAAACCTGCAGAGACTTATTTAAGTATTGAAAAATTGATTCAAGCAGCCAAACAAACTGGTGCTGAAGCAATATTTCCCGGTTATGGTTTCTTATCTGAAAGTGCCGACTTTGCCCGTGCATGTGAGGAAAATAATATTGCTTTTATGGGGCCAACGGCTGAACAAATTTTAGAGTTTGGTTTGAAGCATCGTGCACGTGAATTGGCTGCGGCCGCCAATGTACCCATGACACCAGGCACAGGTTTATTGGCAAGTTTGGATGAAGCACTCGCATCTGCTGCAGAGATTGGCTATCCAATCATGCTGAAAAGCACCGCAGGTGGTGGCGGAATTGGTTTAACCCGCTGTGATGATGAACAATCATTAAAAGATGCGTATGAAAGTGTAAAGCGTCTAGGCGAGCAATTCTTTAAGGATGCAGGTGTTTTCCTCGAACGTTTTGTCGATAAAGCCCGTCACGTAGAAGTACAAATTTTTGGTGATGGTTTAGGTCAAGTCGTTGCCTTTGGGGAGCGCGATTGTTCATTGCAGCGCCGTAACCAAAAAGTCGTTGAGGAAACACCTGCACCGCACTTACCAGAAGCAACCCGTCAAAAATTGCACCGTGCTGCTGTAGAGCTTGGTCAATTGGTGAAATACCGCAGCGCAGGTACGGTTGAGTTTATCTATGATGCTGCCCGTGATGAAGTGTATTTCCTTGAAGTGAATACCCGTTTGCAGGTTGAACACCCAGTCACTGAAATGGTGACGGGCTTAGACCTGATTGAATGCATGCTGAAAGTGGCGGCAGGTGATGCTTTAGATTGGGAAAAACTCAGCAATATTCAGCCCAATGGCGCTGCCATTGAAGTGCGAATTTATGCGGAAGATCCAGTGAAAAACTTCCAGCCAAGTCCGGGTGTGTTGATGGATGTGTATTTCCCTGAAGATATTCGTGTGGATACTTGGGTGTCTACAGGGACTGAAATTTCACAATATTTTGACCCGATGATTGCCAAAATTATTGTGCATGCTGCAGACCGAGACAGTGCGATTGCTAAGTTAAAAATAGCCTTGGCGGAAACCCGCTTGAATGGCATCAGCACCAACTTAGACTATGCACATACCGTAGTATCAGATGCACGCTTTGAAAATATGCAAATCTGGACACGTCTACTGGATGATTTTAAATACGTGCCAAATGTAATTGAAGTGCTGCAACCGGGCACGCAAAGTTCGATTCAAGACTATCCGGGGCGTGTAGGCTATTGGGATATCGGCGTACCGCCATCAGGCCCGATGGATGATTATGCATTTCAGTTGGCCAATCAAATTGTCGGTAATCCAAAATCGGCAGCAGGTTTTGAGTTTACCTTACAAGGACCAAGCCTGAAATTTCATGCCGATAGCATTGTAGCCATTGCAGGTGCGCCATGTAGCGCGACTCTAGATGGTGTGAATGTCGATTTTTGGCAACCGATCAGCATCAAAGCAGGGCAAACATTAGTACTTGGACAAGTTGAGTCGGGTTGCCGTACGTATCTTGCAATCCGCAACGGACTAAATGTACCTGAATATCTAGGCAGCCGCTCAACCTTTGCATTGGGTAATTTTGGCGGTCATGCAGGGCGAGTGCTGCGTGCAGGTGACATGATTAAAATGGTCAATCCAAGCTTGCCTTTAGATGGATTGGAAATTGCAACAGCAGCACCGCAAGCTGTAGCTGCAGAACGTATTCCAAGCTATGGCAAAGAATGGAAAATTGGTGTGCTCTATGGCCCGCATGGCGCACCAGATTTCTTTAAACCTGAATATATTGAAGAATTTTTTGCTTCAACATGGAATGTGCACTTTAACTCAAACCGTTTAGGTATTCGCCTAACAGGCCCGACACCATGCTGGGCACGTGAAAATGGCGGTGAAGCAGGTTTGCATCCATCCAATGTGCATGACTGTGAATATGCTATTGGGGCGATTAACTTCACTGGTGATTTCCCTGTGATTTTGGCTAAAGATGGCCCAAGCCTCGGTGGCTTTGTTTGCCCAGTGACGATTGCCAAAGCAGAACTTTGGAAGATCGGTCAACTGAAGGCAGATGACAGCATCAGTTTCTATCCAATGAGTGTGGAACAGGCCAATGCCTTAGAAGTTCAGCAAATTGTAGATATTCAAAACTTTGCTCAAGCACCTGAAAACTCAGAGGTGGCAATTTTTGAATGTAAGCCTGAAGGGATATTGGCAGTACGTGAAGCAGATACGCATGCACCTAAAGCGGTGTATCGTCAGGCAGGTGACAGTTACATCTTGCTGGAATATGGCGAAAACGTTCTCGACCTTGCATTGCGCTTACGCGTCTATCGTTTGATGCAACTCATTCGTGAGGCGAAGATTGATGGCATCTTAGAGCTTTCACCAGGTGTGCGTTCACTGCAAATTAAATATGATGGATTGCGTTTTAGCCAAGCGAATTTGATCCAGTTTTTATTGGGTCTCGAAAATGAGATGGGAGATTTGAGCCAAATCAAGATTCCATCCCGTATTATTCACTTGCCGATGGCATTTGAGGACTCGGCCACTTTAGGTGCTGTGGAACGTTATCAAGAAAGTGTCTGTGCCAAAGCGCCTTGGTTGCCAAATAACGTCGATTTCATTCAGCGCATTAATGGCTTAGACAGTCGTGAGCAAGTCAAAGACATTCTTTTTGATGCAAATTACTTAATTTTAGGTTTGGGCGATGTGTATTTAACTGCACCTTGTGCAGTGCCAATTGATCCGCGTCATCGTTTGCTCAGCTCGAAATATAACCCTGCACGTACTTTTACTGCAGAAGGCACAGTGGGTATTGGCGGTATGTACATGTGTATCTATGGCATGGACTCACCAGGCGGTTATCAATTGATTGGCCGTACACTGCCTATTTGGAATAAGTTTAAAAAGAACAAACAGTTTGGCGATCAGCAATGGTTCTTACGCTTCTTTGATCAAATTAAATATTATGAAGTAACCGAAGCTGAACTGGATCAATTCCGTGCTGACTTTGCCAATGGTGTGGCGGAAATCAAAATTGAAGAAACTGAATTTGATTTTGCAGCCTATCAAGCCTTTTTGGAAACAGAGAAGGACAGTATTGCCGAATTTAAAGCACAGCAGCAGCAGGCATTTACAACTGAAGTTGAACGCTGGAAAGATGAGTTCGATGCACCTGCGGAAATGGAAATCCTGCAAGATGATACCGACTATAGCCAGTATGCAGCTTTAAATGCATCGATGACCGGCAACATTTGGAAAATTTTTGTCGAAGCTGGACAGTCTGTGAAGAAAGGTGAGACTGTAGCCATTATTGAAGCGATGAAAATGGAGCTTCCAGTCTATGCCGATGATGATGGTATCGTGAAAGCGATTATCTGCCGTGCAGGACAAACGGTACATAGCGGTGAACCGCTGGTTTATATGGAATAAACATGACCACAACCACCATTGTTGGGAAAAGCTCAGACAACTTGTCTGAGCTGGTTTTCCAAAAAATAAAAAACGATATTTTTGATTTCCAGCTCAAACCGGGCGCACGTTTTACCGAATCTGAAATTGCCGAATTATATGAAGTAAGCCGTACACCCGTACGGCAGGCTTTATACCGTTTACAGCAAGATGGCTATGTCCGAGTGCATTTTCGTAGCGGTTGGGAAGTGAAGCCGCTGAACTTTAGGGCTTATGAAGAATTGTATGATTTACGGATTTTGCTGGAATGCTATGCCATTGAGCAGCTCTGCAAAATGGAATCAGAACAACTCAAGCAGGCTTTACAGACATTGGTGAATTTGTGGTGTATTCCGCCTGAACAGTTTTTGCATGATTTAAAAACTTTATCGATGCAAGATGAAGCATATCACTGCCAATTGGTTGAAGCAATCGGCAATAGTGAAATGGCAAAGGTACATCGGGATGTAAGTGAAAAAATCCGTATTATTCGCCGTTTAGATTTTTCTAAAGATTATCGAATTGAAGCCACTTATGCAGAGCATCAACAGATTTTACAATTGATCCTTGGACATAACGTGACAGCGGCATTGGAGAAAATGCGCAGCCATATTCAGCAAAGTAAAGAAGAGGTGAAAAAAATTACTTTGGAAATGTTGGCGCGAATGGCATAGAAGTATTTGCAAAAGATCTACCTCATGGAAAGTCTTGGAAAATATGCATTTTACGAGTCAATCTGTGTCGTTCGAGTAGCGCTTAGAGCTACAAATATCTGTATTCATTGGTTAATATGATGGAGAAAAATAAAAAAGACCACCAAGGGGAGATTCTTTATTTCAACTTTAGAAAACGCGATTTCTTTGGCGACTGAACGCCATTTCGGACAAGTCGATAAAGCGGGACAAGCCTATATTCAACATCCACTTCGTGTGATGCAAAATGTGCAGCATCTTGATGCTAAAATCGTCGCTGTATTACATGACATTTTAGAAGATACTGCGACAACGACGGATGAGCTTAGTGCTATGGGTTTTCAAGCGCATATTATTGACGCGATACTGGCACTGACTAAAACAGCAGGTGAGAACCGATTTCAAGCTGCGCAGCGTACCGCTAAAAATGCAATTGCTTGTGAAGTAAAACTCAGTGATTTGTATGACAATATGGATTTATCTCGCCTAACAACGGTCACAGCAAAAGATCGACGTCGTTATCATCAATATTTAAAAGTTAAACGTAGATTAGAGCGTGCTCGGAGCGTCCATTTACATCTGATCGATTTAAATCTAACAACAGATTATCCGAGATTGCAATTTCAAAGTTCACAGCAAAATTTTCAATATCTGCTCAATGCGATGTTTGATCTTCAGCATTCATTAGGTGGCATTCAGATTGGAAGTCCACAGGAGTGGTGGATCTTATTTGAAGATGTCAGCGCATATTTTGCATATTGCCAAAGAAAGGGAGTGGTTCCTAACCAAGCAACGTTCTTCGATTTAATTTTAAACACAGATCGGGACTATTTCGGTGGCATCTTTCAATCTGAACAAGATCGGCAATTATTTTTCTCTATGTTTAACGTCTTTATGCAAAATCATTTTTATCGCGTGGAAACTGAAGGCTGATTAGATAGATTGCATCAGCAATAGAATAAAATCACCTTTGATTGATGAATTTTATCTAGATAATTAGATGCTGAGTGTCATTTAAGAATATCTCGAAATGCTTGATTTCGAGACGTTTAAAGTGATTCCATCCATTGACATCTCCAATGAAACATGTGGCCATGCTTGCTGAGCCTTATGCCTCAATCCTACATGGCATCATGGTGGCTGCAGGGTTTATCATTCCAACTTTGGTGTTGATGTGGTTGTATAAACGAAGTGAACGCCTGAGCCAAGCGACATAAAAAAAGCCCTCACATTTGAGGGCTTTTTTTTATTTTACTTCAGGTAAATCAAACCAAATCACTTGAGCATCTTCAAGCGCTTCAATTTGGCTATCTTCTAAGAACGCAATTGCACCACCAGCTTCAACTTTATGTTCAGCAATTTGCACTGAACCTGAAATAACATGGATATAGTTGATATGCTGCGTTGCATGGATATCTAAAGATTGACCTTTCGTCAAAAATGCAGATTTAACTTCCGCTTGCTGGCGAATATGCATAGCTGCATTGTCATTTGGACCGACAATTAAATGCCATTGATTGGGTTGATCGCGTGGATCACATTTAATTTGTTGATAGGTCGGTTCAGCATCACGTTCATTTGGAACGATCCAAATTTGTAGTAAATGTACATCTTCATCACCTTGGTTCATTTCGCTATGACGCACACCTGTACCTGCGCTCATCAGCTGCCATTCACCCGCAGAAATGCCACCATGGTTGCCCATGCTGTCTTTATGCGTAATGGTACCTTTTAACACACAAGTTAAAATTTCCATGTTGTCATGTGGGTGTTGACCGAAACCTTCATGTGCTGCAATTAAGTCATCATTAATTACACGAAGCGCACTAACGCCCATGTATTTCGGGTCATACCAGTTACCAAAAGAGAAGCTGTGTTTAGACTCAAGCCAGCCCATTTTTACGTGACCACGGTTTTCACTTGGATGTAAAAAAGCATTCATGGCATTCATCCTTATCTTAATTATTGAACATGTGCCTATTTTAAGATTGAACTAAATCGGGATATATAGTTTTTTAGCGACAATTCATCCTATTTTTGCAACGATCATTCATGATTGAGTCTTTTGTTATGCATGAATGCACAGCTATAAAAAAAGCCTGCACGAAGCAGGCTTTTTTAAATGTGACTAAAATTATTCTAAGAATTTAACAGTCACACCAGATTTCACTTTCTTACCTAAGTCATTTGCATCCCAGTTGGTCAAACGAATACAACCGTGTGACGCAGTTTTAGAGATAGCAGATGGGTTCGGTGTACCGTGAATACCGAATGATTTTTTGCTCAAGCCAATCCAGATATTACCAACAGGACCATTTGGACCAGGTGGTAATGAAAGTGGTTTTTTGTTGTTGCCTTGAACAAAGTTAGACGGTGAGTAGCTGTACCAAGGGTTTGGTGCAACACCTGTGACTTTGTAAGTACCTGTAGGCGATGGAGTATCAGAACTACCAATCGTTGCAGGGAATGAACCGATCATTTGGTTGCGGCTATTAAACAAGTAAAGTTGTTTCGCGCCTTTATGTGCAACGATCAGGTGAATATCTTCAGGAACTTCGTTACGAATATTCGCTACTAAGATTTTTTCACCAGCTTTTTTAAATGTCGCTTTGGGATTCAACTTTTTCAAAAAGTCTTCATCCATGTGGAATTTTTCACCCAACATTTCAGTCACACGTGTGTAGTACAAGCCTTTCATTTTTGCTTGTAATGCATAGTCGTGTGGAATCGATGCTGCATAAGGACCTTTCAAGTCTGCGTCAGTCAACGTGTATTCAATAAATGCAGGTTTAGAACCTTGTTTCGCAATCAGCGCATCCCAAGTTTCTTTGGTTAAAGTCCCTGTAGGTTTCAAGCTATTCATTTGTTGGAATGAAGCGATCGCCTTTAAGGTATTTTTACCACTAGTACCATCAATTGCACCTGGTGAAGCATGTGCATTATTGAGCATGACATGCGCACGTGCATAAACAGGGAATTGACCTTTACCGATATTGTCATACCACTGTGCATTATTTAGGTCATTTAAACCCCAAGCAACTTTGGCAGCAGGCGAAGTTGATGTTGGAGTTGTAGCAGTCGATGTAGCAGGTGCAGCACCGATGTCGGCTTTAACATCTTCTGATTGTTGCAAGCTGTCTAAAGTTTGCGATGCTTGGTTCAGATCTTCTTGTTCTTGAGCGCTAATCTGGCTAGTTGCAGATGAAGCTTCAGTCGCTAACGGATCAATGGGATCCTGAACTGCAACATTAGTCACTTTTTTTGGCGTTAATGGTTGTTCAGCAGTAGATGCGGCAATAGCTGTACCAGCAAATATGCAACTTAGGCTCAGTGCGAGCATGGTGCGAACGAACATGTAATTCAACCTTAAGAATTATTCATTTACTGTGTATTAAAAACTGGCTAAGTATTACAGAAAAAAAGTGGAGATGCAGTAGTTGTTTTGTGTAAATATCATTTTTGGCACTCAACATGATCGGTTTTTAAATGTTTGAGAAGTTATTATATTTACAACCTTTTTGATATGATGATGCCAATATCGAATTAAGTTGGGAAAGTGAATGACGACCTTAAAAAATGATCGTTTCTTGCGTGCCTTATTACGTGAACCGGTAGATGCAACTCCGGTTTGGATGATGCGTCAGGCTGGCCGTTATTTACCAGAGTATCGTGAAACACGTGCACAAGCGGGTGATTTCCTATCCCTTTGTAAAAATACAGAATTTGCTTGTGAAGTTACTTTACAACCTTTGCGTCGTTATGACTTAGACGCAGCCATTTTATTTTCAGACATTTTGACTGTACCTGATGCGTTGGGTTTGGGACTGTATTTTGAAGCAGGTGAAGGTCCGAAGTTTCATAAAACTGTACGTACCGAACAAGATGTACTGAATTTACCTAAGTTTAATGTAAAATCTGACTTAGATTATGTCATGAATGCTGTGACTACGATTCGTTCAGCATTGGGCGGACAAGTTCCTTTGATTGGCTTCTCAGGCAGTCCTTGGACATTGGCAACCTATATGGTGGAAGGCAGTTCAAGCAAAGATTTTCGTTTTACGAAACAAATGATGTATGCACAACCTGAAGTACTGCATGCTTTATTAGACCGTTTGGCTGTGGCGGTGACTGAATATCTCAATGCGCAGATTGATGCAGGTGCCCAAGCTGTACAAATCTTTGATAGTTGGGGTGGGGCATTAGCACACCGTGAATACATTGAATTTTCACTAAACTACATGCAAAAAATCGTGGCAGGATTACAGCGTGAAAAAGATGGACGCAAAGTTCCTGTGATTTTGTTTACCAAAGGTGGTGGTCAATGGTTAGAGCCAATGATTGCAACGGGTGCAGATGCCTTTGGTTTAGATTGGACTACGCCATTAAATGTGGCGCGTCAAACAGTCGCAGGCCGTGCAGCATTACAAGGCAACTTAGATCCAGCAACATTATATGGTTCGCCTGAAGCGATTGCGAAAGCGACGCGTGCCATGTTAGATGATGCATATGCCAACGGTGAAAAAACCGGTTATGTGGCGAACTTAGGTCATGGTATTACTCAGTGGGTAGATCCAGCCAATCCAAAAGCCTTTATTGATACGGTACACGAATATAGTGCCAAGTATTTATAAGGCTTCAAGGAAATAGGTTTAGGATTCAACTGTGGTCAAGATGATAAAATCATGTTTTGAGTTCTCTTATAAGGCAGCTTCGGCTGCCTTATTTGGGATATTACTGCTGATCGCTTTTGCATTAACTGCAGTAATGGGAAGTCTGGAATATTTTGGCTTTTTCCGTTATGACTATTTATTGTTTTATGCACTGATTATTCAAGTGTGTTTACTCTACCTGAAACTCGAGTCTTGGGCGGAAGCCAAAGTCATAGCACTGTTTCATATCCTTGCAATGGGGATGGAAATATTTCTCACCCATCCACACATTGCCTCATGGCAATATCCGCAGCCTGCGGTTTTCAAACTGCTGACCGTGCCATTATTTGCAGGTTTCATGTATTCGGCGGTGGGGAGTTTCTTTGCACGTTCGTTACGTCTATATCAGGTGTCGTTCAGTAACTTACCGCGTTTTGGCAATATGCTGTGCTTAGCCGTTTTGTCATATCTTAATTTTATGACCAAATTTTTTGTACCAGATATTCGTATGCTTTTGTTTGCTTGGAGTGTGGTGATCTTTTGGAAAACCAAGCTGAGTTTTCAATTACAAAATCATGTGATTCAGTTGCCCATGTTACCAGTATTGTTGATTTTGGCATTCTTGATTTGGATCGCAGAAAATATCAGTACCTTCTATCAAATTTGGTTATATCCAAGTCAGGTCGATGCATGGCATATGGTCGGTTGGGGGAAACTCGGTTCTTGGTATTTGTTGCTATTACTCAGTCTGGTTTTAGTACTCAAAATCCTTGGAAAACGTGATGAAAATGGTACTTGGTTGCTCAAAAAATAGTGAAAAAGAACGTATTATTTTTAGCCAAAAGTTTTAGATGAAAATGTTTTGCCTTATCTGAAAGATCAAGTTAATCTACAGGTGTGTAATCAAAATTACACATGTTTTAATAATTAAAAACAATGGAATAAAATTCCCTGGAGAAGTGCCATGTTAAAAAAATTAGCTTTAGTTGCAGTCGTTGCACTAGGTTCTACAGCTGCTTTTGCTGACCGTGACGTAGGTTGTGGTGTTGGTTCTCAAGTTTGGGCTGGTCAATCAGGTAAAATTCCTAAAATTTTAGCTGCGACTACCAACGGTATTTTTACTAACCAGTTACTTGGTATTACTTTTGGTACTTTAGGTTGTAGCGGTACTGGTACAGTGACTGCTCAAGCGGTAACATTTACCAATGAAAATGCTGAATCACTTGCTCGTGATATGGCGGTTGGTCAAGGTGAGAGCCTGAATGTTTTGGCTGAGCTTTTAAACATCCAATCAACAGATAAAGCACGTTTCTTTGCTGTGTCTAAAGCAAATTTTGCTGAAATCTATTCAGCTGAAAACCAGTCTTCTCTACAAGTACTTGCTTCATTACAAAGCGTAATGGCGAAAGATGAAGTACTTAAAGCATACGTTTAATCGATGCTTTCAAAACCCTGTCTCTCGGCAGGGTTTTTTATTATCTAAAATATATAAAAATGGATTTGAATATAACTGAATGAAATCAATTGCTTTATTTTGTACCTTTATGATTCCGAGCATCTTATATGCTCAGCAAGTTGTAGATCGAAACCTCTCTAAAACTGTAGAGGTGCAGCGATATATTGAACTTGCACAATCAAAAAAACTGTCTGAACACATCAGTTGGCAACGACTTTTATATACAGATCATAAAGGACAAAGTGAAGTTGCCTATACAGGTTATTTTTTAGCTGAAAATGGCCGCCAAAGTGCTCAAGCTGAATTAGAGGCAGATGTCGCTGCACTGTTTCAACCCGCCGAACCTAATCAAGCCTTTCGTTGTCGTTTCCCTGCGCGTAGTCAGTGGCTGATGCAAGAATTATCCATCCGTTCAGAGCAGTTACCAGTGGTGAGTTGCCCTGAGTTTGATGAATGGTTTGGGAAAATTAAGCCGTATAAAGCGACATTAATTTACGCCACAGACTTTATGGGTAATCCAAGTTCTATGTTTGGACATACCTTATTGCGTCTCGATCCGAAAGATCAAAAAGAGCTAAATTTGGTGTCCTATGCCATTAACTATGCAGCGACAGTTGCAGGTGAAGATAACTGGTCTTATGCATGGAAAGGCTTAACAGGACAGTATCCTGGTGAATATTCCTTGATGCCGTACTACCGAAAGGTGAAAGAATATGGTGATTTTGAAAGTCGTGATTTGTGGGAATATGAGCTAGCACTAACCGAGCAAGAAACCAGTTATTTGGTTAAACATATTTGGGAAATGCAAAATGTCAGTTTTCCCTATTATTTCGCCAGTGATAACTGTGCCTATCGATTATTGGGCTTAATGGATTTGGTTCGCCCCACACTGAATTTAACCCAGAAATTTAAAGTAGCTTCCATTCCCGTTGAGACGATCAAAGCGATCAATGATGAACAACTGATTCAAGCAGCGGTTTATCGTCCTGCATTAGAAACGCAGCTTTTGTCACAAGCGCAGCAACATGGATATCGTTTAGCACGTGAAGCGCATAAGCTCGCTGAAATTGAACCTGCGATGATGTCGACAGCACTCGCTCAGTTTAATGAAGCAGAGCAAGCGAAAATATTAGAAATGGCGTATGACCATCTGTATTTATTGCTGATTGGTCGAAAAGTGAGTGCGGAAGAAACGCAGCCTAAATTGCGTCAAATCTTGGCCTTACGTAGCCAATCTTCACAACCCAAACAACGGACTGAACCTAAGCAGCCAAGTCTAGATCCAGTCAATGGACATCATGCGCGAAATTTTTCAGCCGCAGTAGGTGAAGTTCAAGGTGAAAAATATATCGAACTCGGGCATCGTCAGGCATATCATGACTTGATCGATCCGCAAGGTGGCTTTCGGATTGGTACGCAGTTGATGTTTTGGGATGGCTCGATCCAATATCGAGACGACCAACTCAAACTCAATCATTTTGATTTTTTATCGGTCAATTCTTACAACCCGATCACGCCATTTAAAACACCGATAACATGGGGTTTTAATTTTGGCTGGCAGCAAGTGTCAGTAGATGCAGGTCAATTTAGCGAAACGAAACAACATGGTGTAGCTGAATTAAAAGCTCAATCCGGCTATAGCTGGGCCAATCAGGAACGCACACATTTGTGTTATGTGCAGTCTCAAATGCAGGTGCAGGGCGGCAAGTCACTAGATGATGGATGGCGAGTGGGCCTTGGGCCGACATTGGGTTGCCAAAATATTTGGTCGGAAAAATTCAATAGTTTGGTTCAGGCAGAGCTTCCGTATTGGGAAGACACACATCAATGGAATCTGAAACTCGATGCTGAATTACAATATATCGTCAACCAACAAAATGCTTTAAGACTAGGCTATGAATACCAGCAGCAAGATGATCAAGATTGGAATAAATTGAAATTGAGTTATGTATTTTTCTATTAATTTTTAAGATAGATAAAATATGAAATATCAAATAAATTTGTTTTTTTATGTAAGTAAAGCAAGGTATGATTGCTAGCTTTGTAATAGCTGTGGTTTGTGTCACCGAATGAATCAAGAATGTATTACAGGTCTAAGTCAGGCTTGGAAAGATATTTGTGATCAATATACTGAAAATGAACATCTTGCAGCATTGCAATTTATCCAAAGGCATGTTGAACATTTAGTTACTGTTTTTTATGAACAAATGTCACGTGAGCCAGAGTCAGCTGAATTTTTTAAAGACGATATCATTCAAAAAAGGCTCATCGACACTTTAAGAAAATGGTTGTTAGAAACGTTTAATGTCGCACTGAATGGTGAATTTGAAAGCTCAGTCAAAAGACAGCAGAAAGTTGGAATGGTACACGCGCGTGTTGGTATTCCGTCATGGTTCATCATGCGTGGTGTACGTGAAATAGAACGTAAAATATTTGAAATTTTAGAGTTAAACCAAACGCAAAATATTCTCCATATGTGCAGTTATATTGTACAAATTATGGGGTTCAGCACAGAAATTATGTGCCGCTCTTATGAGATCAATACAGAAAAAAACCAAGAAACAAAACACAATTATCGCTTATTTTCAGCGATGCAAGATGTAGCAGTGCATAAAGATAAACAACGGGGTTCATTGCTCGACTGGGAAAATGAACTGATGTTTAAAATCTTTTCGGGCAATGTTGGTTTTTATCATCCCTTATTTTCAAAATCAGAGTTTGGGCTATGGTTCATTCATAAAGCGGCATATGCTTTTTCTGGTTCAGATCAGGTTCAACTGATTATTGACCGAATTTATGAAGTGGATCAATTAACCCAGCAAACGATGCAGATGACGGAAAAAGATCAGCTGCAACAGTTGATTCAACAGATTCGTGAATTGAACCGTGAAATTCAGCATTTAGTCGATCAACTATTTCAAGTGGCTGAATATATTGAGTCTGGCAACGATTCTTTGACTCAACTTCTAAACCGCCGCTATCTCAGTACGATTATTTCACGTGAAATTACCTTTGCGCGGCAAAATGAAACGCCATTGTCTTTGCTCGCCTTTGACGCGGATTATTTTAAAATGATCAATGATAAGTTTGGTCATGCAGCAGGTGATCTCGCACTCAAATTTATTGCTGAAGCCTTGCAGCGTTATAGTCAAGGTAGCGATTATGCATTCCGTATCGGTGGTGAAGAGTTCTTATTACTCTTGGTCGATACTGGTGTAAACCGTGCGATGAAAATTGCAGAAAATATTCGCCAATATATTGAAAAGGGCTTGATCCGAACGGCACAAGGTCAGCAATTTAGTTTTACCGTAAGCATTGGTTGTGTGCAGTATGATGGCCATCCTGATTATCAGCGTTTCTTAGATGCAGCAGATCATGCACTGTATGCGGCAAAAAATAATGGTCGAAACTGTATCCAAGTCACAAAGCATTTGTCGTATATCTAATTCGTTCAGAGTATAAAAAACTCCCTTATGTGGGAGTTTTTTATGGGTAAATGCGTTTTATGGCGAGATGTGCCGTAATTTAAACTTCGACAACTACATAGTATTTTTTGACGGCTTCGACAACTTCAAACTTGCCCTGAAACGATGGGGGAATAATGCCCGCTTGGCCAGCGGAAACCTCGATATATCCGCCTTGTTGATCATGAATACGTACTAATCCTTCAAGGATAGTAAAAAACTCTTGTTTGTTCGGTGCAAAGACAATATTCCATGCGCCAACTTCACATTGCCAAATCCCGCAGTCCATATTGGGGTGTACATACAGGCTTGCAGTTTCACGTTTAGGATTGCCCTCAACCAAACGGTCTGGGCGAGGGAAGTCTATGCTGTGTTTGGCTTGCGCTAAACCCTGACCGGCAATATATACATCTGACATGATTCATCCTGAAAATAGTGCTTTGCTATCAAAGCAAACGATTTGCGACATTAAAACATAAATAAAAAAAGCCTCAAGAGCTCGAGGCTTTTTTTATGAGTGCTAACGCTGAATGTTCTATTAATAGCTTTCTGGAACTGCACTTAAAAATTCACGACGTTCTTCTTTATTGGTTTTAAAGTCACCGACAAAAGAAACGGTACGTGTTGTAGACTCTTGTTTACCTACACCACGCATCATCATGCACATGTGAGCTGAATCAATCACCACAGCAACACCACGCGCACCAGTCACTTCAGCCACTGCTTCAGCGATCTGCTGAGTAAGGTTTTCCTGAATTTGTAAGCGACGGGCAAACATTTCTGTAATACGTGCGAATTTTGATAAACCTAAAACATTGCCTTCTGGGAGATAAGCAATATGTACACGGCCATAAAAAGGCAATAAATGGTGCTCACACAATGAATAGAATTCA
This sequence comes from Acinetobacter sp. YH12097, assembly GCF_013419225.1. Taxonomy (NCBI): domain Bacteria; kingdom Pseudomonadati; phylum Pseudomonadota; class Gammaproteobacteria; order Moraxellales; family Moraxellaceae; genus Acinetobacter; species Acinetobacter sp. YH12097. The sequence goes on from NZ_VPAN01000009.1 coordinate 17,912, forward strand.
ATATTCTTAACTAAGACCATTTCACGGTTATCGGATGGGAAAACCGCATTGTTGGTCACTTCTTCAAGTGTCTGGCTATAACCAGAAGTAAGATATGAAAAAGCTTTAGCAGCACGCATAGGCGTATCTTTAAGACCCGGGCGATTCAGATCTTCACCAACGGCAGTTAGGATATTTGCGTAGGATTGCTGCATAGACATAAGACGTGTTCACTTACACTGAGAGATTGAACAAGGACGGCATTGTAGCAGAAAACTATTACAATGCCTTCTTTTGGAGTTAAATCCGATTATTGTTTAAACTGTGGGGTTTTTTCTGCACGTTTAAGCAGAACCAGTACAGCACCTGTGCCGCCTTGTTTTTCTGGGGCGCTCACAAATGCCAATACATCACGATGTTGACGTAACCAACTATTTACATAAGTTTTTAAAATTGCTTCTGGACCTTTGCCATGCACAATTTTAATGACGTTTTGATTGTCATCTTTCGCCATTTGAATAATTTGCAGCACGGCAGAACGGGCTTCTTCAACAGTACAACCGTGTAAGTCGACAGCTTCAAACCAACGTAGATTACCGGCTTTTAAATCTTCAAAAACTTTATGTTGTAAGGTTGCAATGCGATAGCTTAAAGCAGCTTGACTGGCAACAGGGTTGAGCATCGCTTGCGTATCAGAAAGTAATGCATCATCTGTTTCCATAGGACCAATTGCAGCAGCACGTTTAGCCAACGTTTGCGCATCAGGTTTTTTACGACCCACTTTTTCCATTTTTGCAGTATTTCCTGCATTCATTTTTTGAACACCTTGCATTTGCTTTTGGAAAAGCGCGAAGTCTTCTTCCTGCTCTTGTTCAACAGTCTTTGGCGTTGGCTCAGGCTGTTTAGCAATCGTAGAGGAATGTGGATTCGTAATTTGCTTTTTAAAAGATTTCAGTAGGTTGTACTGATCTTTTGAAAGCGAAGAATCGTGTTTGCTCATAATGAAAAAACGGGAAATATACAAAAATTTAGTGCAATTATAGCCTTAAATGGCACTGATTTGAACTGGAAAGACTTTATATAAAGAAGATCTCTTAATTCATTACAAGTCCTATTTGGGCTTCAAAGTTGAATTAATTAATTTAATAACTTTTTTTATTTTTATATTGTTCTGCAAGAGCTAATGCTGATTGTTCTTCATTAAATTTAGAAATACACACGATTTCGGTTGAAGCGCCTTTTTCAAGTAAATAAGAAATTATCTGATATTGATTTAGGCGAATAGCTTTACCTAATGGGGAGCATCTAGTGAAATAATATGTTTGTGGTTCAACTTCATCTACTACAAGTTCATTTATTTTTCTCAGCTTCATTTTTTTGATGAAAGAAATATCTGTGTGCTCGATAGCCGCCATAATTAAGGTGGTATCATAAAATTCATTGTTTTCACCAAAATTTAAATATTCAAGATACAAATTTTTGGCTTTTTCATAATTATCAATATCATTTTTCTGTGTCAGGTTCTTTATCGCATTTTGGAAAAAATCATTCATATCATCAAAATCATTTATTGCTGCATGGAACATGAATAGATTTATTAAATATGGCTCATCAGCTAAATTCTTTTTCAATAAATGAGGGGTATCTTTATAAAAAATCTGTTCAAAATGATTTAATTTTTCCATGGAAATAGGGTGAGATTTAATATTGATTGGTTTTGATAAAGAATTTTTATGTCCTTTAGAAATAGAAAAATAGGTTGAATTTTCAATATTCTTGTTTTTAGTATTGATTGAGTAATTAATGACTATTGGTAAGCCTTGATAACTAATGATTTCAATTTGATTATTATTGAAATCATAATTTTTGCCCTTTAGCACGTTAGTATTTATATTTGGAAAAATTTGATTTAGGTCAATCTGCGCAGCAATGATGCCTTCGGGCATAGTGGAAATATTGAAGTAGAGGATATGATTTTGGTCAATATGATACGGTGAGCCAGTATACAGAGTTATATTTTTTGCCCAACTTATCTGGTGTAGTGAAACCAAGATTAATGAAATGAATAGAAGAGTAGAAGAAATAATCGACTTCATTATTTTTAATTCTCAAATGAATAAAAATTATAAAAAGGATGTGTAATTTTTTTAATATGGATGCAAAGGAGAAAAAGGGTGAGCGAACTCACCCTACATATTTCATTTATATTTTATCAGGCACACCAAACAGCTCCTTAAACGCCTGATCAGGGCGTGGCTGCTTCATAAAACTTTCACCGACCAAGAATGCATGAATATCATGTTCTTGCATCATGGCAACATCTGTGGGTGTGGCAATACCGCTTTCTGTCACGAGTAGGCGAGAAGGTTCAAGTAACTTTTTCAAACGTAATGATGTGTTGAGGTCAACATCAAAGGTTTTTAAATTACGATTATTGACGCCAAGTATACAGTTGTCAGAAAGACGCATTGCACGCTCAAGTTCTTCTTCGTCATGTACTTCAACCAACACGTCGAGATTGTGTTCAAAAGCAGTTTTCGACATTTCTTCGAGTTGTTGATCAGACAAACAAGCCACGATTAATAAAATACAGTCCGCATGTAAAGCGCGTGTTTCAATTACGCCATAAGGGTCAATCAAAAAGTCTTTGCGCAGGGCTGGCAAGTCACAGTGCGAACGTGCGATCTGAATGTTTTCATCAGCACCTTGGAAAAAATCCACATCGGTTAAAACAGACAAACATGCCGCACCAGCATCTTGATACTGCTGCGCAATTTCAGCAGGGTTAAAGTTTTCACGAATGATGCCTTTCGATGGTGATGCCTTTTTAATTTCAGCAATCACCCCCGGACGTTTAGAGCCGAGGTTTTGTGCAAAACCTCGAACAGGTGTAGCTGCTTGAGCTAGCTCTTCGACATCTTTATAGCTACGTTGTTTAAGACGGGCTGCAAATTCTTCTTTTTTACGTTCAACAATTTTACCCAAAATTGTATTGGTGATATCTACCATGATCTGTGTCCTAATCTTAAGCTTCGTATTCTTTTAAAGTTTTAGTAAATTCAGACAAAATGCCCATTTTCTCTAGTGCTTGACCGCCATAAATAATGTCATGTGCTAATGCAACACCTTGTTTATAGCTTTTGGTTAAGCCTGAAACATAAATGCCTGCGCCTGCATTTAGGGCAATCATATTCGCGGCTTTATCACCGAGTGCAGATTTGTTTTTACCTAAAGCATCTTTGATCAATTTTAGACTTTCAGCAGCACTATCTACAGATAGACCCGTTAAGGTTTGCGACTCGATATCTACGGCTTCCGGCTGAATTTCCCATTCAGTAACTTCGCCATCTTTGAGTTCAGCAACATAAGTACTTGATGCAAGGCTAATTTCATCTAAACCGTCTTTTGAATGCACCACCAAGACATGTTCTGCACCGAGTTGTTTTAAAACTTCAGCCATAGGACGACATAATTCTGTAGAGAAAACACCAATCACAAAACGTTTTACGCCGGCCGGATTCGTAAGCGGGCCAAGTAGGTTGAAAATACTACGGAAGCCCAATTCTTTACGTGGACCAGCAGCATATTTCATGGCTTTATGATGATTAGGTGCAAAGAGGAAACCAACGCCCATTTCACGAATACAACGTTCAGTTTGCTGCATGTTCAGGTCAAGGTTAATTCCAGCTTGTTCTAAAAGATCAGAAGAGCCTGATTTTGATGAAACACCACGACCGCCATGTTTAGCAATGGTTGCACCTGCTGCTGCAATGACAAAACTAGACGCAGTAGAAACGTTAAATAAGTTTTGACCATCACCACCTGTACCAACGATATCCACCAAATGTGGCAGATCACTGACATCGATTTTGATCGCAAACTCACGCATTACACGTGCTGCGGCAGTGATTTCATCAATACTTTCACCTTTTTGGCGTAAGCCCATCATGAGTGCGCCAATTTGCGCATCGGTCGCTTCACCTTGCATGATGGTACGCATCACTTCTTCCATTTGAGGTTGAGTGAGTTCAATATTTTTAGTGATGTTATTTAAAGCTTGTTGAATATTCATAATATTTTTTGCACTCGATTAAGCGTAAATTTCTAAGAAGTTTTTAAAGATTTGATGGCCATGTTCACTAAGAATTGATTCAGGGTGAAACTGCACGCCTTCGACAGGCAATGTCTTATGTTTTACGCCCATGATTTCTTCCATCGTGCCATCTTCTTCATTGGTCCAGCAGGTCACTTCTAAACATTCAGGCAAAGTCGCTTGATCAATCACCAAAGAGTGATAACGCGTTGCTGAAAATGGCGAAGGGAGGTTGCTGAAAATGCCTTGATCGCTGTGATACATGTCAGATAAACGACCGTGCATCACTTTTTTAGCGCGAATAATATCGCCGCCAAAAGCTTGTCCTATGGCTTGGTGGCCTAAACACACACCGAGTAAAGGAATTTTTCCCGCAAAGTGTTGAATCGCAGGAATTGAAATACCTGCTTCACTTGGCGAACAAGGGCCAGGACCAATGACTAAATACTTCGGTTGCCATCGCTCGATATCTTCCAATGTCACGGCATCGTTACGTACAACTTTTACTTCCTGATTTAACTCGCCAAAATATTGGACGATGTTGTAGGTAAAAGAGTCATAATTGTCGATCATCAAAAGCATGAGCGTATTAACCTTTGAAATTTATGCACTTAACTGTGCTTAGAATAGTCCGAAATGATTCTAAATAGTTGTATATTGACCCAAATATCGTGTGGATATTTTAAATAGAAAAATAGTGAAATATTTAGAATGCAGCCAATCATAGCAAATATTATTCAATTTCTGCTGAACAATTTCGCCAAAGTTCATCGCAACTGAAATCATTTCAGCAAATTATCGACTTATAAATTTAGGATTTAAGTTGAACAAAGCAATAGGCTGAATTTAAGTGTTTAAAATGTGTTCAATTGATATTTTAAAAAGATCTGCTTACTGTCGTTAAAAATTGCAATTCAGGCTCTAGCTGGAAAAATATGAACCGTTTTGAAGCAAAATCACCAAAATGGAGCACAATTAATGCAAAGGTAGATTGATCAAAATTAAAACAAAATGGTTAAATCTACTTCAAAAAAAGAGTGCTTTAAGGGCTCAAAAAACCTAAATATCGATCATGAATATAGTTATCACGCTGGTATTTTTCCATCTAGAACTAGCTAAACCATTAGTTTCTATCGTATTTAAATTCGACCTTAAAGCTTGAATAAAATCCTAATAATTTTATCGTTGAAAGCGATTAATCATTTTGGTGCATACTGGTGCAAAACCAAGTTGCACTATTTTGATACACCTGCGAGAAGTTTTTAAACAAAAGTGATGAAGAGTGGCTGAATATGGTGCATTTACTGTTACACACAGTATAATAGTCGAAAAGCAAGGAGCTAAAATCTTCTATTCTGATAAGGAATTCAGTATTTTAGCTTAGCTTTTAAAAGTTGGTACGGTAATTGCTTAATAACTACCAACTACTAACACGCACTTCAGTGTGCACAAAAAAATCATCGGAGCAAAATGAGCATGGCGAACAAGGTCCTTCAACTCATCCAAGAAAGTGGCGCAAAATGGGTCGATTTTCGCTTTACTGATACTAAGGGTAAAGAACAACACGTAACTTACCCAGCAGATTCAATCGACGAAGATACGTTTGAAGATGGCAAAATGTTTGATGGTTCTTCAATTGCTGGTTGGAAAGGCATTGAAGCATCTGACATGATCTTACGTCCAGATGCAGAAACTGGTTTTATCGACCCGTTCTTTGCAGAAGCTACAGTTGTTGTGACTTGTGACGTTATCGAACCTTCAACTGGTCAAGGTTATGAACGTGACCCACGCTCTATTGCTCGCCGTGCGGAAGAATACCTAAAATCAACTGGTATTGGTGATACTGCTTTCTTTGGTCCAGAACCAGAATTCTTCGTTTTTGACGAAGTAAAATGGGACATCGATATGTCTGGCGCGCGCCACACATTAATCGCTGAAGAAGCTGCTTGGTCTACTGGTAAAGATTACGAAGCGGGTAACTCTGGTCACCGTCCACGTGTGAAAGGTGGTTACTTCCCAGTTCCTCCTGTAGATTCTTCACAAGATATGCGTGCAGATATGTGTGCAAAAATTGAAGACATCATGGGCCCAGGTCGTGTAGAAGTACATCACCACGAAGTTGCATCTTGCCAGCTTGAAATCGGTGTAAGCTTCAACACTATGGTTCGCAAAGCGGACGAAGTTCAACAGTTCAAATATGCTGTTTGGAACGTTGCTCACCAATATGCTAAAACTGCTACGTTTATGCCTAAACCAATGGTTGGTGATAACGGTTCAGGTATGCACGTTCACATGTCGATCTCTAAAGATGGCAAGAACTTGTTTGCTGGTGATGAATACGCTGGTCTTTCAGAAATGGCGTTGTACTTCATTGGTGGTGTGATCAAACACGCTCGTTCATTGAACGCAATCACAAACCCATCAACTAACTCGTACAAACGTTTAGTTCCACATTTCGAAGCACCGATTATGCTTGCTTACTCAGCACGTAACCGTTCAGCTTCTATCCGTATTCCTTACGTTTCTAGCCCTAAAGGCAAACGTATCGAAGCACGTTTCCCAGATCCAATGATGAACCCGTACTTAGGTTTCGCTGCGCTTCTTATGGCTGGTCTTGACGGTATTCAAAACAAGATCCACCCAGGTGAAGCTGCTGACAAGAACTTGTACGACCTTCCTCCTGAAGAAGAAGCTAAAATCCCTACAGTGGCTCATAGCTTAGATATGGCGCTTGAAGCTCTTGCAGCTGACCATGATTACCTTCTTAAAGGTGGCGTGTTCACTAAAGAAATGCTTGATGCCTACATCGAACTTAAAACTGAAGAAGTTCGTCGTCTTAACACGACTACTCACCCAGTTGAATTCGACATGTACTACAGCTTGTAATTCTGTACAGAATTTCACTGTAAAAAGACCCGCCTTGTGCGGGTTTTTTTATGGGATGGATTAAGATAAGGCAAAGAGTTGAATGAATATCTAAACATGGCAAAACCACGTAAAAAACATACCGGTTTTTTCCCTTGGATTGATCCAGCAGATCAGGCAAAGGGATTTAAACTTAACTTCTCAGAAGTGACTTATTTGGAAGTGGGGCGGACCGTTGAAGGTTATAAGCAGGCTCAATTTATCGAGCTGAAAAACCCAGAGCTGGCATTGGAGTTTCATTACCCTGAAAGTTTTTATATTACAACCGAAGGGTTGGTTTTAATAAAAACGCCGCAAGGAAAGTTTGAAGCTATTGCCAAGACAGATAACTTTTAATCCAACACTAAAACTTGATCTAAAAATTGACCTGAAACACAGCAGGTCATTTTTTATAGTGCTTTAAGTGATTTGCTAACCGTCATTGCAAACCATGCTGTTTTAAATTGTCACCTTCATAAGGCGCATCTTCGGCGGGGTAGCGCAGCTGTGTAATTCCTTGAGTTTTGGCAATCGACCAAATCACACTTTCACCCGCAGGGATGTTTTGGCTGTGCTGTGCATATAACGGGTCTTGCAGGGCGCGCTCAGCTGAAATAAATGTCCAGCCATGCTGTTGAAAAGCAGTAATGGCATCCTTTAAAAATGCGGCATTAATGGCATTTACATGTAAAAGCAAAACATGCTGCGGTGAACGTTGTAAAGTGAGCTGCGCAAGCTGGTCATAATAATCCGCTCGGTGAAGCAGGTGAGCAATATACGCTTGTTTTAGACGCTCTAATTTGTCAAAGTCTTGCTGTTTGGCATAGTCGAGATATTTCCGGTTATAAAACCAGTCACTGGCATCAATACTCACACCGCCAATGCGGTATTGATGCTGCTCTAACCAGTGATAGACAGCATCACGTTTTTCAGCGTTATTACCTTCTTTTAAAAATGGATAACGGTAAATACGGATGTAATTCGGCAGCGTTTTTAGCACTGTATCTGCCTGTTCAATGCTGTGCAGATAATCGTGTACAGTGACATTTTCTTTATTCAGATTTTGGTGCAGTGCACTATGATTGCCAATCAGATGGCCAGATTGTCCCCACGCTTGAATTAGTTGTTTACCTTGATAATCGCCAATTTTAATCAGGCTAGGGAAGACAATAGTTTTGATTTGTTGATCATGCAGATGTTTTAAAATTTGGGCATTGATTTGTTCCGCTTGTGCGTTAAACACTGGATTTAATCCATCATCAAAACTGAGTGCAATAGATTTTGCTTGAACCGTGATATTGGCACAAAGTAAAACGAAAAAAATAAAAACATGTAGCGGGTTATATGGAAACATTATGTTGGTGTAATTCAGTTGTTATCCACGACATCATACTGTGTATGTGAGGTTTGTGTTGATTGCAAATGTAATGAAGTACTTAAGCCGTTTTGGTTTTGCTCATTTTACTTAAAACAAGCTATTGGTCATGAAAAACGATGTTGAGTTGGTTACACTAAGGATTCGCTATACTCAGCAAATGCTTATAAGGGAAATGAAATATGCAGCGTCAAGCATGCGAAATGCGGGATAAAAGGATGTCTCCTGAATTAAGAACATGGTTGTATGCTTCGGGTTCATTAACCCAACAATTAACAGATTTTGCCCAAGGTGTATTTAAAGTTGAGCCGAGTATTGAGCAATTTCAACGTATGACGCTTCAAGATGCACGGTGGCTACAAATGCCAATACAGCACACAGCTTGGGTACGTGAAAGTTATTTATATGGCTGTGAAGCTGAGCCGTGGGTCAAGGCAAAAAGTATATTTCCAATCCTTAGCATACAAGGGCGTGCGCGGATTTTTCAGCATATTGGTAAAAAACCCATCGGACATTTTTTATTTCAGCGTACCAATCCGAAGTGTGAGCGGCGTGTATTGTGGCTAGACGATGGTTGGACACGTCAGAGCTGTTATACTTGGCATGGTTGTAAATTTATAGTTCAGGAAACTTTTTTAGCGAGTTTTGAGCAATATTTGCAGAAATAACATTACCAGATGAAGGATAGTCATGGCCGTGGTGCAACAGATTACTTGGCAGCAGCGTTTAGAAGCTTATTACTATTTATGTCGCTTCGATAAGCCAATTGGCACGGAACTGGTTTTTTGGCCAACCATGTGGTCACTGTGGATTGCCAATCAAGGAACACCGCAATTCAGTATTTTGATTCCCATGATTTTGGGCACGATATTTATGCGTGCAGCAGGTTGTGCGATTAATGACTTTGCTGACCGTAAAGTCGATGGTGCTGTGGAAAGAACCAAACATCGTCCTTTAGCCACTGGAGTGATTAGTGCTAAAGAAGCCATATATGTGTTCTTGATCTTGGTACTTGCTAGCGCATGTATGTTGTTCTTTTTACCGATAGAAACTTTTTATTGGTCCTTTGGTGCATTGTTTTTAGCGTTCATTTATCCCTTTATGAAACGCTACACGCATCTGCCACAAGTATTTTTAGGCGCGGCATTTTCATGGTCGATTCCTATGGCTTACACCGCAGTGGGGCAAACACCTGATTTAACGTGTTGGTTATTGTACTTTGGTAATTTGGCGTGGACCGTTGCGTATGATACACAATATGCCATTACTGACCGTGAATATGATTTGAAAATTGGCGTGAAATCGACTGCGATTTTATTTGGTAAATACGATATTGAAATCATTTCTTTATTGCAGGCGCTGAGTATTGTATTGATTGGTGCAGCGCTGTATTTAGAAGATCTCTTGGTGCCATTCGGTTTGGTTGCATTGTTGGCTGTGGCTGCCGATTTTATTTACCAGTGGACTAAAACTAAAGGCCGTGATCCTCAGTTATGTTTTTGGGCGTTTCGCCATAACCGTTGGGTCGGGCTTATGATTTTTATTGGAATTTTTATGGCATTGGTTCTTTAATGTCATTGATCTGAAACTGTTTAAAATGAACTAAAGCATCCTATTCGGGTGCTTTTTTTTATGCATTAATAAAAAGGCATGTAGTTTCATGCTTAAAGAATAATGATTAAAAAGGATATTTTATGAAACGTTCAAAAATAGCATTAGCTCTGACAGTTGCAGTTTCTATGCTGTCTTTAACCGCGTGTAATGATGATAATGACTCATCATCTTCGAATCAAAAATCAACATTTGTTTCTGAAGCAAATTATGCTTTAGATACTGTAGACAATACATCGTCCATTAAAGTCATGACGTATAACATGACCAATGTGCAGGGGAAAGCAGCAACAGCAACAGCCTTAGTATTATTTCCAAAAGCTACTCAACCTAAAGATGGTTATCGTGTTGTGGTATGGGAGCATGGAACAGTCGGGGCTGGAGATGAATGTGCGCCAAGTAAAAATGTAATTCATCCACGTTTTAAAATTCTAGCTAACACGCTTATGGCAGCAGGTTATGTAATTGTGGCACCAGACTATGAGGGTTTAGGTACGAAGGGGGTGCATCCATACCTCAATTTATCGAGTGCGGCAAATTCGGCACTTACTGCGGTTAAAGCAGCAAAAGAACATTATGGTAAGCAACTCAATGGTCAGTGGATGTCGATCGGTCAATCGCAAGGTGGTCATGCATCCTTAGGGACGGCGGAATTTGCAAATACGGATGCAAACTATAAAGGGGCAGTGGCAGCCGCACCTGCATCGAGTTTGGGGACGATTATTAGGATCTATCTTGATCCTGCTTTAAATCTGGATGACAACGGCGTGAGTAAGGGCGTCAATATCTTAGATGAACAATTGCTTCAAATTCGTTACGCGCTTGCAAATAACATAATCAATGCACAGCAAGCAGATGCGTTAATGGGGCAACTTGCAGATGGCTATGCTGAGCTTTTGGCATATGCTGCATTGACCAGTTCGGGTATTAAAGCCTATGAGCCAAATTATGATTTAAAAAATATCTTTACTGCAGATGCTGGTGTTATTGCAGAAAAAGCCTATGGACGTACAGGGGATGATGGTGCATGTTTAAGTTATGCCGATCCAAATGGCGCAAATGGTTTGCAAGAACAGTTTAAAGCAGCTGTGATTGAATTCTTAAAAGATCCAACGCATATGGTTTCACAGTACGGAATTGATTTGAATAAAATCGATACCGATCCCGTTGTTCAGAAATTTTTAAATGATAATCAGCCAGCGACGAATGCAACTGCTGCCAAAGTAATTAAAGCCCCTGTTTATATTATTCAAGGTGAAGAAGATAAAGCTGTATTACCTCCTGTGACTCAAGCTTTATTTGAAAATATGAAATTGCAAGCGGTGAAATACTTCCCACAGGCAAAATATGAGGATGGATATTTATTGGATATTGTGCCAAAAGCAAGTCATACACAGGCGATTATCTGTAGAAATGCGCAAGCGGTCGAATTTATTCAAGCTAAAATGTCCGCAGGTACAGGTATTGATTTAACCAATGAGCAAAAAGATGCGAGCCAAAGTCCACATTGTACGGGTATAGTTGCTTCAAGCTAAGTTTTTAAATAATAAAAAAGGAGCATGTCTCCTTTTTTTATTGAATATTGGATTGTTAATCATTCAATCCGTGAAAATGAGGGGGTATAGTTGGTTAGAGTAAAGAATGATATGAAGGCTTGAGCGAATTTTGTTTTTTGCTATATTGGGCGTCGAATTATTTATGTAAATGAAAGAATCGTTATGTCTGAAGTTAAGCCAAAGCCCAATACCAAAAAGATGATCATTTTGATGGCACTTGGGCTATTGATTCCTATATTTTTGGTCAGTATGGCTTTTCTTGCAGTCAATAGTGATGCCAAAAACCAAGAAAAATATAAGCAACAACAAGCTGAAATGATTGAGCGCATTAAAGCTAAAGAAGCCCAAGATGAGGCTTTGGCTGCTGAGGCTGACCAAGCAGTATCAGAAGTGCTGGCTGCTCAAGAGTCAAATGCTCAATAAAATTCTGTTTACATTATCGATGTGAATGCAATGCGCATTCACTCAATGTTTGATTTTGATTTACGTATTTTACAACTATTTATTTATATCATGCCTGAGCGTGTGAACTGTTGGAATACTGGTGTAGCGGATTACACGGTAGCCCGCTTCTTCAAGCATTGCATCACGTTCAGCATCTTCTTGCTCTTTGCCTATATGACTAGGGTCATCCAGTTCGATAATCACAAGCACATTATAAGTTTGGTCAAGTATGACAAAATCAGTGACTTTTCGATTAAATCTATTCCTAATTTTATAATTTTGATTGGTGATCAGTGCGCTAAAAGCCACTTGGGCTAAAATGTGGTAGTTCGGAAATGCTTCATTTAAACGATGAAACATCTTACTTTCAAAGGCAGTGATTACACGACGTGGGAAAAACTTTTGTTTGCTTCTAAACAGTCTCGGAAAGACTAAGCAGACAAGTGCAAAAGTTGCCAAGCAACCAATAATAAAAAATATGAACTGACTGAGATCTGGCACGGAATAAACTACATATATGAAAAAAGCCCACGTCATGATGCGTGGGCTTTTTAGAATTTGGCTCTCCAACCTGGGCTCGAACCAGGGACCTGCGGATTAACAGTCCGTCGCTCTACCGACTGAGCTATTGGAGAATCTGCACGCATTCTATGGGGCAAATGCAGTGAGGTCAAGTCGGAATTGCAAAAAATAAGAAAATTTAGGCTGAATGTATTAAATATAAACACCTTTAATATAAAGTGTTTTTAAAACTTAAGCTTTGATAATTGCTTCTAATGTGGAAGGAGAGGTCGGTGAATAGCTTAGGTCATAGAGCAAGTGATTCTTATCTTAAAAATAAAAGCCTAGAGCATAAAAAAAGCCCACGACATAATGCGTGGGCTTTTAGAATTTGGCTCTCCAACCTGGGCTCGAACCAGGGACCTGCGGATTAACAGTCCGTCGCTCTACCGACTGAGCTATTGGAGAATCTGAAACGGATTCTAAAGATGTATGGCAGGGTGGTCAAGCCTGATTTAAATAAAATACAGAAAAATCAAATTAAGTGTTTTAAAAATAGCCTAATCAGACAACTTGGTACATATACGGATACTTTTAGGAAAGCAAAAACAAAAAAAGTAGGTATGCTTTGTTAAATAGTAGGCAATAAAAAACCCACTTCGCAATGAGTGGGCTTTTTAGAATCTGGCTCTTCCACCTGGGCTCGAACCAGGGACCTGCGGATTAACAGTCCGTCGCTCTACCGACTGAGCTATGGAAGAATAGATGGCTCTCCAACCTGGGTTCGAACCAGGGACCTGCGGATTAACAGTCCGTCGCTCTACCGACTGAGCTATTGGAGAATCTGATGCGCATTTTAGGGATGAAAGCTAAAGTGGTCAAGTAAAAATAAAAGATAAAGCGCTTAAATGTTTTTTTATTATCCAAAGATGTGTTTGTTGCTTATTTATTGATTCTTTTAAGCTTTTATCGTATTAAAAGTCATCAGAATACTTTGGTGATTATAGTTAAAAGTGTAATTGATGAAATGGTGGGTAGGGGGTGCTTTATTTTGTTTTGCTATTTCCGAAAATACTGAAAGCAATGCGTGCTGTAGTTTCGTATTGCGGCCATTACGTCAAAAAGAGGGTATTTATTCCAAGATCGATTTCATCACAAACGTACAATCTTTAAGGCCTAGAACCCGATATCGTTCTCTCTTTGATGTTTATTACTACCTAATTGAGTGAATTTTGTGGAAATTTTTCTTTATACCCTAAGCGTTATGTATAGCCCAGGTCCTGTAAATTTTATGGGACTCAATTCAGGTCTTACGGGTCAACTAAAAAAGACTGTAGGATTTTACATAGGCGTTGGCTTTGCCATGTTGATCTTATTCGTATTGTTTGGCTATATCGGTGAAGCTGTTATTCCGCATGGATGGATTCATTATATTGCTTTAGTGGGTGCACTCTATACCTTTTACTTAGCTATAAAAATGATCAGAGCTAATGTAGAAACCACACAACAGCAAGAAAACCATCTCACATTCCTAAACGGTCTGCTTATTCAGTTATTAAATCCAAAAGCCATTCTCGTCATCCTACCTGTCACGACAATTATGTATCCCGCAGCCAAGATTACTGGAATCATGATATTTATAGTTTCTTTACTGATTTCACTTGCTGCTGTTGGCGCACCATTCACCTATGCGCTCTTTGGAAAAATATTAGGCAAAAAAATAGCTGATCCTGTTTGGTTTAATCGTCTTAATAAACTAATGGGGATACTTTTGATTTTATCAGGGCTTTTTATGTTCAAAGATTTCCTGAATGGTATCAATCTACTTTAATAAAATTTGCCATTTAAATTGAAGAGCTACCTTTGAATATTGATCATTTTCCATTGGGTAGGTGTGAGACCAAATGTTTTTATAAAATGTCTGGTCATATGGCTTTGATCAAAAAAGCCAGAAGCTAGAGCTGCCTGAACGATAGATTCTCCTTGAGCAAGGTAGAACTTAACTGTTTCTAAACGACGCATCGTCATATAACGGTGTGGACTCGTTCCAAATAATAATCGGAAATCACGAGAGAGGCTCCAGCGGTCACGGCCAGCTTGTTTTTCTAAATCTGACAAACTTAAGTTTTCATGGGGATACGCCAAAATATACTCACGTGCTCTTTCTGCAGCCGTATAATCAAATTTTGTATTTTGATTGAATGAAGTATCTGAAATTTCACAAAGTATGGTCGCCAAATCAAATAGAGCATCTTCCTCTTCGAGGGTATCCAGATGATGATTGATCGTGCTTAGAAAATGATCTGTTGCTTTAAATAGTCGAATGTCATGACTTAAGCCATGTTTGATAAAAGGTAAGGGTTTACCCTTTAAAATGGTTTGGATCATCGCTGGTTCGATATAAATCATTCTATAGCGATAGCCATCCAATGTGCCTGATTCGCCATCATGTTTCTCATCTGGGTGTAGGACCATCGTCATGCCTGGTAGGCTGTGCTGCAATGTACCTTTGTAATGAAAATTTTGAACTCCGGAAAGTGTTCTGCCAATTGCATAAGTATCATGTCGATGAGGCTTGTAAGCATAATTAGAAAGAAACGCTTCAATTCGTTCAAATTTATGGCTTTGAGTAGGAGCTCTCACAATCCAATTATTTTCATTGGAGAGATTCGGCATAATTGATGGCCTGTTTTTCGTAGATTCTATTTTAGGTTATTTTTTAATTTTTCGAAAATTGAGATCAAATAATTTATACAGAAATATTCAATTTTATATTTGAATCAATAATTTAATTTGTTGTGAATTATCCACTACCGATGTGGCTATTTTAAAATTTTAGAACCCATAAAAAAATCACCCTAAAAAGGTGATTTTTTTGACTTTAAAATAAGGTTTCAAACTTATTTTTCAACGCCAGCAGCTTGACCTGCATATTTAGCGTTTGCGTAGTCCCAGTTCACTAGGCTTTCTAGGAAAGTAGAGATGTACTTAGGACGAGCGTTACGGAAATCGATGTAGTAAGCATGTTCCCAAACGTCGATAGTCAACACAGCAACTTTACCGTGAGCAAGCGGAGTGTCAGCATTTGAAGTTTTAAGGATAGAAAGGTTACCGTTTACTTCGTCAGCAACTAACCAAGCCCAACCTGAACCGAATTGAGTTGTTGCAGCAGCAGCGAATTCTTCAGCAAATTTTTCGTAAGAACCGAAAGCTTCGTCAATTTTAGCAGCCAATGCGCCAGTAGCTTTACCACCACCGTTTTTAGCCATACAGTTCCAGTAGAACGTGTGGTTCCAAACTTGAGCTGCATTGTTGAATACGCCTGCTTTAGAAGCATCGCCTTTAACAGCAGTGATGATTTCTTCTAAAGATTTGCCTTCAAGATCAGTACCAGCGATTAGGTTGTTAAGATTAACAACATAAGTATTGTGGTGTTTGTCGTGATGGTATTCTAAAGTTTCTTTGCTGATGTGAGGAGCAAGATCTTCGTAACCGTAAGGTAACGCTGGTAAAGTAATCGTTGTCATGTTTTCAATTCCTTGCATTTTGCTGGGTTTTGACATTAAGTGCCGTTATTGTAATAGATTCTTGCAGTAAAATGCGCATTGCTTATAAATAACAATACAGAATAAAGCCTGAAAATATACGTATAAGGACTGAGCCAAAGACCTAGACGATTTAAATTAAATCGGGTTATTTAATTCGAAATAACTATACTCAATATTGAACTGTTCTGAAATAGCTTTTGCGAGTCGTTGTACACCATAACGCTCAGTTGCATGGTGTCCACATGCATAATAATGCACGTTTAATTCTTCAGCCTCGTAAAAAGTACGTTCGCTCACTTCACCTGAAATGTAGGCATCACAATCTAAAGCAGCCGCTTTGCCAATAAAGTCCTGTGCGCCGCCCGTACAAAAACCAATTTTTTGAATAGATGGTTTATCTGCAGGCAGGTGAATGGCATCAAAACCTAATTTTTCAGAAACGAAGTCTTTAAATGCCGCTGGAGTCATGGATTGTTTTAAATAGCCAACATTGCCAATAGGATGACGTTCAGTAGGATCTAAAGCTTCAATATTTTCTAATTCGAGCAAATCTGCTATCGCTGCATTATTACCTAAAGTAGGGTGACTATCTAAAGGTAAGTGATAACCAACGAGTGAAATATCGTTTTTGATCAGGCTTTTGATGCGTTTGCCGCGCATACCTGTGATTGGGTAAGCTTCACCTTTCCAAAAATAACCATGGTGTACCAATAGCAAATCAGCTTTTTCTGCTATCGCGGCTTCAATCGCTGTTTGTGATGCGGTAACTGCACATAAAATTTTATGCACTTCTGCTGAGCCTTCAATTTGCAAGCCGTTGGGAGCATAGTCCTTAAATTCATGTGCTTTGAGTGTGCTGTCACACCACTGAATAATTTCACTTAACTGAGCCATATACTGTCCAAAATCTCAAAGAGATGAATCAAAATTTACGATTGTTTAAATTGTAACTAAAGAATCACAAATCTCTGTATTTATTTTTAATTTTGTTGAAAAGATTACATTACAATACGATATAAATTATTTAGCCATCAATGAATTATAAAATTTAGAGGATATAGACGTGCGTCGGACCTTTACATGGTTACCTTGGGTATTATTAATACTTGTGATCATCGGTTTCTTTACATGGCAACAGGTTCAAAAACCTAAAGCACCCATTGCCCCAGATGGGGTTAAAATGCCTGCAGAAAAGGTTGAGCCCCTCATTGATACGTCGCGTACAGGCGGTGTAGTTTCGTATAGTGCTGCGGTAAAAGTTGCTGCTCCAGCGGTTGTCAATATTTTCACTACGCAAAAAGTGAAACAATTGGATCATCCTTTATTAAATGATCCTGTTTACCGTGAGTTTTTTGGTAATCAACTTCCAGATCAAACCAATCAAAACGAAAATAGTTTAGGTTCAGGTGTGATTGTTCGTCCAGATGGCTATATTTTGACGAATAACCACGTGATCGCACAGGCCGATCAGATCGTTGTGGCTTTACATGATGGTCGTCGTGCTGAAGCGAAAGTTGTGGGTACAGACCCAGATACAGACCTAGCTGTGATTAAGATTGAAATGAGTCAATTACCGGTTTTGCCATTTAAGCTAAGTGGCAATGAAGTCGGTGATGTCGTCCTAGCGATTGGTAACCCTTTTGGCGTGGGTCAGACGGTTACGCAAGGGATTATCTCAGCTACAGGTCGTTCAGATTTGGGAATCAACACTTACGAAGACTTTATTCAAACAGATGCTGCGATCAACCCCGGCAACTCTGGTGGTGCTTTAATTGATGTTGCAGGGAACTTAATTGGTGTAAATACCGCGATCTTCTCGCAGTCAGGTGGCTCTTTGGGGATTGGTTTTGCCATTCCTGCAAAAGTGTGCCAACAAGTGCTGAACGCTATTTTAAAAGATGGGCGAGTGGTACGTGGTTGGTTAGGTATTAGTTTACTTCCAATTAAACAAGAAAATATTTTAGATCCACGGGTGAATGGCGTGATTGTCGCAGATGTCATTCGCAATGGACCTGCAGCACAAGCAGGTTTAAAACGTGGTGATAAAATCATGAAAGTGAATAATGAGCTGATTACCTCGACCTCACATTTAATCAATTACGTTGCACAACAAGCGCCATTGAGCACTATGCAAATTGACATTGAGCGAGACGGAAAGGCGATGACATTACCTGTACAAGTGGGAGAGCGTAAACCGCAAACTCAAAACAGTGACTCGCAATATATTCCATTACCCCGCTAGCATAGAAAATCCCTCTTCATGAGGGATTTCTTTTGAGTACCTTTTTTTGTATATCGCTTTGAAGAGCATCGTTTGCGCCAAACAATGCGCTTTGTAATTGAAATATCAATTACAAAAATGCATTGAACACTTTGCTGAATTTGGCTTAATTTATAAGCAATAATAATCAGATAAACGTATAAGAATATGAGCTTTTTACCCGCAGAATATGCCAAAGTTTTATCCAGTCAAGCCAATTTAGATATCGCCTTATATAAGACACGTTTGGCTTTGCTGATTGAGGAAAATGCCAAACAGGGGAATACCGCCGTATTTACGGTTTTACCCAAGCATTTAGCTTTAGAAGAGATTCGAAGTTTATCTGCTGAGCTTACAGAATTGGGATATCAAGTTCGATTTGAAGTGAATGAATTCTTCTATAATTTTAATGTCTACTGGATTTGATTCGGGATTCACTGCATTTAAGGTCGTAAGTTAAAAACAAGATGAAACCCTTTAGAAAACCACAATAATCGTAGTTTTCTAAAGCCGTTTTATAACGCAGTAACTTATTCAGATTTTTGATAGTCATTAATGACTTCAAGTGCCGCACGAAAGGCTTCTTGAGTCGCCGGTGCGCCACAATATGGCAAACTATGAAGTAACACTTCCTGAATTTCTTCTACAGTCGCCCCATTATTTAAAGCACCTCGGACATGACCCTTGAGTTCTGTTGGACTTTTTTGTGCAGTTAAAAATGCAATGGTAATCAGTGAGCGATATTTACGGGGTAAAACGCCTTCACGCTGCCAAGTTGAACCCCATGCATGCTCATTAATCCAATCTTGCAAAGGTTGAGTAAATGGCACGGTATTGTCTTGAGCACGTTTAACGAAACTTTCACCCATAACTTCAGTACGAACTTTTAAGCCATTTTCATAATCTGGTTGTGACATGTAGCAAACCCTCTGTGATGTAATTTTGCAGTACAGCCTATACCTTTGACTCTGCGATACCATTGGCTGATGGTCGTATAAAAAAGCCATCCCATTGTTTAAGAATGGAATGGCTTTTATTTTGAGAAAAATAAAGCTTAAAAGCGATGCAGAAGCTGATTAATAACGCAGGAAGGCTTCTGGTTCATCATCGGTGTGTTGTTGCTTTTTCACTTCTGGTGTAACGGTTAAATGTGGATTGGATAACTCAAGTTCGTGGATGAGCTGCATGTCAAATACATCTGTGAGCATGCTGTCATAACGTTGAATGTTGTAAGTGCTGAGCTGTTCAGCTTCAGAGGCTGTAATGAATTTTTGTGCAATTGCATCGACTATATGTGCTTCAAAAGTTAAACCTTTAAATTGGCCTTTAGATTCAGCTTTTTTAAATTGGTTCCACAGCGGTTCAATTTTCAACAATTGTAAAAAGGCATTTTCCATACGACCAGAAACTTCATCTGCTGCAGTGCTGTAATACACGTGCTTTTTCAGTTCTTGGCGGAAAGTATTGTCTAGCATCATTTGAGTGGCAACTTCACGTTTTAAACGGTCTGTAGGTTTGGCAACAACTCGTCCAAACGGAAAGCAGATGATTTTTACTACGCTTGCTGCTAGTCGCATTGGGAAGTTATCAAATAAGCCCTGGAAAGCTTCTTCAACATTGTACAAAGCTTTATCTAATGCAAGTTGCGCATGTAATTGTTCAGCTTCGCTTCTTTGACCTTGTTCATAATATTTAAGAATAGCCGTTGCTATAAATAAATAAGAGTGAATGTCTGCAAGTCGGCCAGAGAGCATTTCTTTACGTTTAATATCGCCGGCTAAAAGGCCAAGACACATATCTGCAGTCAGCGCGAAATCGGCACTGAATCGATTAATTTTTTTATAGTAGGGGCGACTAAATTCATCCGCTGAAGCAGGTGAGTCTGATGGGCCACCAGTGAACGCATAAGCAAAGGCACGTGCAGTTCGGTTAAAAGTATAGCCCAAGTGCTTAAACAGCATTTCATTGAATGTATTGAGTGCAGCGTTTTTATCTTCGGCTTGAAGTAATTGTAGCTCTTCAAATAAATATGGATGACAACGCATTGAGCCTTGTCCAAAAATCATTAGAGAGCGACTTAGAATATTGGCGCCTTCGACGGTAATTGACACAGGAATGGCTTGATAATTCAAAGCTAAAAAATTACGAGGTCCCATTTGCACGGCACGTCCACCGACGATGTCCATGCCATGATTCACCACTTTCCGCATGGTTTCAGTGGCATAGTATTTGGCCATTGCAGTCATTACAGCAGGTTTGCCGCCTTGGTTTAAACCACAAGTCACCAAATAGCGGAATGCTTCAAGCATATAAGCATCTGATGCGATATCACTCGAAGCTTCTTGTACACCTTCAAAATTACCCACGGAAATTTTAAACTGCTGACGAACTTTGGCAAATGCACCGACATTTAGATATGCCATTTCACCGGCTGCCGTTGACAATGCAGGGAGTGAAATACCACGACCAACCGCTAAGCATTCCATTAGCATACGCCAGCCTTTGCCTGCATTTTCAATCCCACCAATGATCCAGTCTAAGGGAATAAAGACATCTTTGCCTTCAACTGTACCATTCATAAACGGAGAGCCTGGATTATGACGTGGACCTGTAATGACACCCTCATGACTCGCCGGTAGCAGTGCACAAGTGATGCCATATTCAGTTTTATTTCTATCTCCCAATAATCCATCTGGATCGTATAATTTAAATGCCAGACCAATGACAGTGGCAATCGGTGCAAGGGTAATCCAGCGTTTAGAGAAATTCATGTTTAAGCCGAGCACTTGTTGTCCCTCAAAGGTGCCATAACAGACGACACCTGTATCAGGAATAGCACCTGCATCTGAGCCGGCTTCAGGGCTAGTGAGACCAAAACATGGAATTTCTTCACCTTTGGCAAGGCCTGGGAGATATCGATCTTTTTGTGCTTCAGTACCATAGTGTAGTAGCAATTCCCCGGGTCCAAGCGAGTTGGGCACCATACAACTGACTGCGGCAGTCAGTGAGCGGGATGCAATCTTGCTCATGACACGGCTTTGTGCAAATGAGCTAAATTCACGGCCTCCATACGATTTTGGAATCACCAATCCTAAGAAACCATTATCCTTAATGAATTGCCAAGCTTCTGGTGGGAGGTCTTTATGTTTATGGTGAATATCCCACTCGTTGAGCATGGCACAAAGTTGCTCGACTTCATTATCAATGAAGGATTGTTCTTCAGCACTAAGCTGTGGATAGGGATAAGCCTCAAATTTTTTCCAATCAGGCGCACCCATAAATAGCTCTTTTTCCCACCAACTTGTTCCTGCATCCAACGCTTCACGTTCCGTAGTACTCATACTCGGCATTGCATTTGCTAAAGTTTTATAGGCAGGTTTGGTGAGTAGATTGAGCCTCAGTGGGTCAATCAACACAACTAAACTTAAAGCAATAAGTGGGATGCCAAGTATTAATGACCATGGGCTTAAAAAGGCGAGTGCAATTGAAACAAATATCAGTGTTATTGCGCCTACAGCTCGTGAAAGTTCAAAGAAAAAAACGGCCCAAAGAGCAAAAATAAAAAGTACTGCACTGAGTATAAATAGCATTTGTTATGGCTCCAGTGACAAGGGCCAGAGCGTTATGCGTTTAAAACAGCCTACATGCGTTTAAAAATGATCTCATCTTTTGTCTTTCTGATTTTAAAGTGCATGAGACTGTCAAAATGGCATCACTCGGCTGGTGAGTATGATTGGACAATTGCGCGAATATAATGAAAGCGCAAATAAAGTGTTATCAATAGATTGATTAATAAATAATCACAACACAATCCCTATCGGGCAAAGAAATGTCACATTACGTAAACTTGGATGATTCGATATATTGGATAACGTTTAAGGAACGGACAATTTTCGAAAGATCTTATATTGGGAAACGAATTAGGCTGAGTGTGTGAAAGCCACAAAAAAAGCCCTCAATCAATGAGGGCTTTAATTTGCGATGTTTTAAATCTTTGCGTGATTAAGCTTCAATCGTTTGAACTGCAATTTTCTTTGCAGGATCAGTTTTACGACGTACCGCAGGTACTGGCTCACCATAGTATTGACGGTCAGCAAAGTAGCTTGAACGGACCATTGGTGCAGCCCAAATGTTTTTGAAACCAAGCTTTTGACCATGTGCTGTGTAACGATCAAACTCTTCAGGTGTAACGAAACGATCGATCGGTGCATGTTCTTTAGAGGGCTGTAAGTACTGACCAATGGTGACATAGTCAACATCGTGTGCTTTTAAGTCGTCTAATAACGCGATCACTTCTTCTTCAGTTTCACCAATACCGACCATCAAACCACATTTGGTTGGAACATCTGGGCAGTATTCTTTAAACATTTTTAATAAGTTTAGAGAGTGTTGGTAGTCAGAACCCGGACGCATTGCTTTATACAAACGTGGCACGGTTTCAATGTTGTGGTTAAACACATCAGGTGGACACTCCGTCATAATACGAAGGGCAACATCCATACGACCACGGAAGTCAGGAACTAGAATTTCCAAAAGTGTTTTTGGACTCAAGTCACGAGCTTCTTTAATACAGTCAACAAAGTGCTGTGCGCCGCCATCAACTAGGTCATCACGGTCGACCGACGTAATTACGGCATATTTCAAACCAAGATTGGCAATGGTTTCTGCCATGTGACGTGGTTCATCTGGGTCAAGAGCATTGGGACGACCATGCGCAACGTCGCAGAATGGGCAACGACGAGTACAGATATCGCCCATAATCATAAAGGTTGCAGTACCGCCACCGAAACATTCAGGTAAGTTCGGGCAAGCCGCTTCTTCACACACGGTATGTAATTTTTGTGCGCGCAAAGTTGTTTTAATACGTTGAACTTCATCAGGGGCAGCCATTTTGACCCGAATCCAGTCAGGCTTACGAGGCGTTTCAACCGTTGGCACGACCTTCACAGGTATGCGAGCGACTTTTTCTGCGCCACGAAGTTTTACACCCTGTACAGGTTTACGGTTCTCAGACATATTCAACTTTTCCACTGTTTTTGACGAGGAGATATTCAAAAAATTAGCTCAATCATTATAGCGGACTTGAGCTTAAATAGGGGGAAAACGATATTCATATAATAAATGTGGTTATCACATAATATATGTGAGCTAAATATCCAAAAAAGTTAGGATATACGTCATAATACAGCCTAGATTAAAGAATATTTGTAAAGGAGCGTTGAATGCCACGTAAGAAAGAGGTCGTTAGTGGAACTTTCGTGAAATACGATGCGGTAGTTCTGGGTTCTGGCCCTGCGGGTGAAGGCGCTGCAATGAAACTTGCTAAATCAGGTAAGCGAGTTGCAATTGTAGATATGCGTGAACAGCTTGGTGGTAACTGTACCCATGTAGGAACAATTCCAAGTAAAGCATTGCGTCAGACCGTTTCAAGCATTTTACGTTACCAACGTGACCCTATGTTCCAAAAAGTCGGTGAATGGAAACAGTTCACGATGAAACAGGTGTTACGTAATGCGCATAAAGTGATTCAACAACAAGTTGAAACTCATTCACGTTTTTATGACCGTAATAAAATTGATATTTTCCACGGCCGTGCGTATATCCAAGATCAAAACACTGTTTTGATTTTTAGCAATGAAGGTATGACGGAAACTTTAGTATTCCAGCAATTAGTGATTGCTACAGGTTCACGTCCTTACCGTCCAGCTGCTTTAGACTTTAATCATCCTCGCGTATTTGATTCAGACAAAATTTTGGATCTGGATTATTCAATCCAAAAAATCATCATTTATGGTGCAGGTGTGATTGGTTGTGAATATGCGTCTATCTTTATTGGTCTAGACCACAAAGTTGACTTGATCAATACACAACACAAATTACTCAGCTACTTAGACGATGAAATTTCAGATGCATTGTCATATCGTTTACGTGAGCAGGGTGTATTGATTCGCCACAACGAACAGATTGATCATCTTGAAACACATGATGATCATGTGGTTCTGCACTTGCAAAGTGGTAAGAAAATTAAAGCCGACGCGATTTTGTGGTGTAACGGCCGTTCTGGTAATACAGATGGTTTAGGCCTAGAAAATGTAGGCATCAAACCAAACAGCCGTGGTCAATTAACCGTGAATGATCAATATCAAACTGAAGTAGAGAATATCTTTGCTGCGGGTGATGTAATCGGTTGGCCTTCACTTGCATCTGCTGCATATGACCAAGGTCGCTGTGCCGGTTCTAACATGAGCGGTGAAGAAGGAATTGCACCTGTAACGGATATTCCTACAGGTATTTATACAATTCCTGAAATTTCTTCGATTGGTAAAACTGAACAACAGTTAACTGAAGAAAAAATTCCGTATGAAGTGGGTCAGGCATCTTTCCGTCATTTGGCACGTGCACAAATTACCGGTGATACCGTGGGCGAGCTTAAAATCTTGTTCCATCGTGATACTTTAGAAATTTTAGGCGTTCATTGCTTCGGTAATAATGCTGCGGAAATTATTCACATTGGTCAGGCCGTGATGAACAGCCCGAACAATACGATTAAATATTTCGTAGAAACCACATTTAACTATCCGACTATGGCGGAAGCGTACCGTGTGGCAACATTGAATGGTATGAACCGTTTATTCTAAGGCTAAATTGAACTTAGAATGTACAATGAAAGACCCGTAAGTTTCGGCTTGCGGGTTTTTTATGGTAAGAATAAAGTGTATGCAAAATATACATTCAATCCACTTATAATCATCAGCATTTCCAACTCATTTTAGGTAGCTTATGACGATCCGTTCAGTGACCATTCAAGGTTTTCGATCTATTCATCATATGAATCTGACCTTATCGCGTCTGAATATCGTCAGTGGTCCGAATGGTTGTGGTAAATCCAATCTATATAAAGCTGTACGTCTCCTGCATGAAGCTGCAAATGGCCAATTATCCCAAGCTATTGCAAATGAGGGCGGGATTCAAAAAATCATGTGGGCAGGTGGTCACCGTGCGGGTGATCGATCGAAAGACCCTAAGCGCATGAAGCTTGCAGTGGAGATGGAGCATTATGAATATCAACTTGAAATAGGTTTTCCTGAACCGCTCATCACCTTGTTTGCACTCGATCCTTTGGTCAAAGTAGAAGGAATTTGGTTAAGCGGTTATCAACGTCGAAAAATGAGCGAGTTGTTAGAGAGAACCAACCAAGCGGCATTTCTTAAAAATGTTGATGAAGAACGGATTGCTTATCCGATGTCTTTAACACCTGAAGAGTCGGTGTTTGGACAATTGTCCGATCCACATTTATACCCCGAAGTTTCACAAGTGCGTGAGACCATGAAAAACTGGCGCTTTTATCATGAGTTTTCTGTCAGTGGAAATTCACCGATCCGTGTCCCACAGGTGGGCATTCGTTCGCCAGTTTTAGCGCATGATGGTACAAATTTAGCTGCGGCTTTTGAAACTTTACGTGAGCGTGGCAACAGTGAAACCTTGTTTGAAGTACTAGAAAAAGCCTTTCCGCAGACCCAATTTTATGTGCAGGAAATGGGTGGGCGCTTTCAAATGATGATGCAAAAGCAAGGGATCTTAAGACCTTTGGAAAGTGCCGAATTTTCAGATGGGACTTTACGGTTTTTGTGTTTAGCTGTGGCTTTATTGAGTCCAAGACCCCCAAATTTTATGGCACTGAATGAGCCAGAAAATAGCTTACATCCCGATTTATTACCTGCCTTGGCGCTGCTGATTGCTGAAGCAAGTCGCTATACACAGCTTTGGTTGACCACACATTCCAATGAGCTGGTTGAAATGATCAAACAGTATAGTGATGTGCAGCATTATCAACTAGATCAGGTCGAGGGGAAAACAGTGGTCAAGGGCGCAAGCTTAATCGATGAGGATTAGATTATTCATTTAGCTCTAGTTTTTTGTTTTAGCTTAAAAAGGCAGAAAAGATAAAAAAGCATAATAGCCGATAAAACTACTTATTAAGCTGAACCAAACTGGCAGTTTGCTGCGAAGTAAAGCAATAATGACGGCAACAAATATACAGTCTGTCCATTGAATGATGTATTTCTGGCTCATTTGAAATAGTAGACACAGTAATAGACCGACGACAGCCGCATTGATCATTTTTAAGGTGCCAAAAAGCATCGGGCATTTCATCAACTTATTCCAAAACGGTAATAAGCCACACAATAATAAAAACGATGGGAAGTAAATCGCCAATGTCGCGAGTGAGGCATTCAATATTGGCACATCGGTCATGGGTAAAAGTGTGCCGAGATAGGTGGCGAAACTAAACAAGGGCCCCGGCATGAGTTGTGCAAGGGCATAGCCTAAGTCAAAATTTTCATTACTGATCAGTCCTGTAGAGACAAAGTCCTGATGTAAAAATGGCAAAATAATATGTCCACCACCAAAGACGAGGGATGCTGTGCGGTAGAAGCTTTCTAAGCTGAAAGCCAATATATTGCTATGTTGTATATCGAAGAATAGCAGAACGAAAAAAGGGCTGATAAAGGCGAGAAGCCATAGCCAAGAGGTGCGAGTATTTTCATGTGCATTCTGGCTAAAATTGTCATGTTTGGGTGGAACTGTTTCGGCGATATTTGGCTTTTGGCTGTGTAATTGATTTGACGATAAAACTAAACCGATAATTGCAGCGCATAAAATCACCAAAACTTGATTTAAAGAAAATTGAAAGAAATAAATAAAAAATGCTGCTAAAAGCATGACTAGATACTGAAATTTTGTTTTACAGAAGCTTCGCATCATTTGCCAAAATGCCCATGCAACAACGGCTAGTACAATTAACTGAATAACATGAAAGAATAAAGTTGAGAGTTGATTACTGAGTTTTATACTTAAAGTGGCCGCGGCACACATCAGCAGGGCTGAAGGTAAAGTAAATCCTAACCATGCAAAACAAGCACCTTGATAGCGGTTGAGTTGAAATCCAATCGCCATGCCTAGCTGGCTACTGGTTGGGCCTGGAAGGACTTGAGCCAAGGTAAGCAAATGCGCATATTCATGCTCTGTTATCCATTTTTCTTGTTTCACAAAATATTGAAAAAACAACACCAAATGTGCCGCAGGTCCACCAAATGCAATACACCCTAATCTTAAAAAGGTGAGAAAGATGACAAGGTTTCGTTGTGGTTTGGACTGGCTCATGCGTTACCAATATTTAAAATCAAAAGTAAGGTTATGAATTTCTAAAGGATAAAATTATGAAAGTTAAAAGATCTTAAAGGCTGATTATTGCAGGAGTATGTAAATCCTGCTTCAAAAATATTTTGAAGTGCTTAGCAGGGAAAAAGATAATTGGACGAAGTGACATAGTGCTGTCCCACATGCACATGGCGTCGGTTTCCGCCGCTGATTAGCATCAGCACATACACATAAAAAATTGTCTAAAAATGACTTCTCCAAAATCAGACACCTTATCAGAAATTTTGAGCGCTTTATTGAAGTGGTTGATGAGTGGCATTGCATCGTTACTTTCAATCATGGCATTTGCAGATGATCAGCTACCGGCTACACAAGCATTAGCAAGTTATACAGATCAAAACAGTTGGCAGGGCATTCAGCACTATCTACCCAAAGAATACCATTTAACAGAAACGCAGCGACCCAAAGAAGAGTGGTGGAGTTGGCAGGGTCATACTGTTCACTTAGATACTTATCGGAATCCACAGGCAAAAGTGAAGGTGATTCTGTTTCATGGTGTGGGAACAAATGGTCGACAAATGTCGATGATTTTGGGTTATCCTTTGGCACAACGTGGCTATGAAACTATCGCTATTGATATGCCCGGTTATGGCCTCACCCAAGTCAAAAAGGGCTCAAAAATTCGTTATGATGATTGGGTTCAAGCAGGTAATGACCTCATTGAAGCCGAGCTACAAAAAGATCATCGTCCTATCGTTTTGTATGGGCTTAGTGCAGGTGGTATGTTGACCTATCACGTGGCGGCAAAAAATAAAAAGGTGAAAGGTATCGTCGGTATGGCCTTTCTAGACACTTCAAATAAAACTGTGCGTGATCAAGTCTCTTTGAATAAATTTATGAGCCGCGTGGGCAGCCCACTGGCTCATGTGACAGCACATACACCATTTTCATCAGCATTGCCAATGCCGATGCGGTGGGTAAGTAAAATGCATCGCTTGGTGAATAATGAGGCGGCATTGCAGGTCTTTTTAAAAGATAAAACGTCAGCTGGGAATAGTGTATCGGTTAAATTTCTAGATTCGTATTTATATTATAAAAATGACACGCCACCGGAGCAGTTTGATGTCTGCCCAATTTTACTAACGCAGCCTGAACAAGACCGCTGGACGCCTTTGGCTTTAAGTCAGCCATTTTTAGCACGGATTCACCAAGTTCCAGTCGATGTCGTGCTGTTGAAAAATGCAGGACATTATCCTTTGGAACAGCCGGGACTTAAGCAAATGGTCAATGCAATAGATGCGTTTTATCAAAAAGTCACGCAATAATCTGTTGAAAGCGTGATGCGTAATTCATACCAACATAGATATAAAAAAACCGCCAGAAGGCGGTTTTTTTTATTGGGACTTTATCGTGGAAATATTTAAGCAAAATGACCATGTTGAAAATCATAAAATGCCTGACGTATTTCATCTTCAGTATTCATGACGAATGGTCCATGTGCCGCAATCGGTTCATTTAAAGCTTCGCCACTTAAAATAAGCAGTTTGGTTGCTTCAAAAGATTTAAGTTTCAAGGACGATACTTGGTCACTCACATATAAAGTCTGTTTCGCATCAAAGCGTTGACCTTCAATTTCGATCGCCCCACTTAATACAAAAATCATGTTATTCCACTGTGGGTTGAATGAAAATTCCTGTTCAGCATTTGCATTCAAGCGCACATCCAATACATTCATCGGGCTAAAGGTTTCAGCGGCGCCCAATGTATCTTCAAATTGGCCAGCAATGACGCGTACCACGCCTGCATTTTGTGCAAGCTTTACTTCAGCAATATTGGCTGTTGTCAGTTCTTGATAGCGAGGTTCAGTCATTTTGGCATGACTAGGTAAATTGACCCAAAGTTGTACCATGTCTAAATTTCCGCCAGTTTTGGCAAAATCTTTAGAATGGTGTTCTTCATGCATAATGCCTCGACCCGCAGTCATCCATTGCACTTCGTCTTTGGCAATGCTGCCGTGATTTCCTTTAGAGTCAAAATGCTCCAATTCACCTTCATAAACAATGGTCACTGTTTCAAAGCCACGGTGTGGATGTGATCCAACACCACGTTGATGGTGACTTGGAGAGAAATGATATTGGCCGGTATAGCCCATAACGAGGAATGGACTGGTTTGATTGCCCATTTCTTGCATAGGGAGCATAGAGTTTGTTGGGAAGCCATCGCCCACCCAAGTCCTACGATCACTATGATAAACACGTTTGATTGAATTCATAATTCAGCCCTCAATTTAATGCTTCTGTGATCTATTATTGAGGTATAGTGAGGGAATGACAGGGCGAAAAACTCAACAGATTATTCTAAAAATGAAACAATCATGCAAAATTTAAATGACTATTACTACTTCGTGCAAGTGGTGAAATACCAAGGTTATACCAAAGCCAGTGAAGCATTGGGTATTACAAAGTCTAAACTATCACGCCGTATTACAGAATTAGAGACCCGTTTGGGTGTACGTCTGATTCAACGTAATACGCGAAAATTTACTGTGACTGAAATAGGACAACAGTTCTATTTACACTGCTTAAAAATTTTAGAGGAAGTCAGCGAAACGGAAAACTTTGTGCTCAGTACGTTGAACGATCAACTCTGTGGCCAAATTAAAATCTCTTGTCCTGTGGCTTTGGTGGAAATGCCTGTTGCAAAAATGGTCACCGATTTTATGCAGCAATATCCTGAGGTCAGTGTGCATCTCATGGCGACCAATCATCGGGTTGATGTCATTGAGGAAGGCGTAGATTTAGCAATTCGTGTTCGTAATATGCCTTTAATGGATAGTGATTTGATCGTTCGAGATTTAGATGCTTGGGATCATGTTTTGGTGGCATCGCCACAACTTTTCTTCGAGCGTGAAATACCACAGCAATTGGCTGAGATTCAAAATTTTCCGTGTATTGGTTTTGATCGGCCTAAACATTTTTGGGATTTCCGACATCGTGAAAAAAGTGAAACTCAACAAATTGAATTTCATCCACGCTTAAGAACTGACAGTTTTAGTGCGATGATTTCTGCTGCTCTTTCTGGCGTGGGAATCGCTTCTTTGCCCAAAGTGTTTGTACGTGATGCTTTAAAAAGTGGTGAGTTAATTGAACTGTTTCCTGAATGGCAATTGCCGCAAGGGGCAATCCATGTTGCATACGCGACACGACAAGGCATGCTGCCGGGTGTGCGTGCGATGTTAGATCATTTAATTTCAGGTTTTAAGGCATTAGATATAGATCATCCGTAATTTGAGCAGTGTTCTTATTGTTTTAAAATTTTAATTATTTGGAGTTATTGCTTAAACACGGATTTTACTGGGTTATTTATTTTTTATTGTTGGCATGAAGTTCAACATTAGTATGGTCGTCCTCCTGCTAGGCTAATTCGCTTTAATAAGCGGCGTTGGTCTGAAGGGAAAGGGCGGCGTGAGTGTAAAGTGGCTTGGTTATCCCAAAATACAATGTCACCTTCTTCCCATTGATGTTCATATCGAAACTCAGGTTTCAATAAATGTTCACGTAAGGATGCAATCAATTCACTGCCTGACTGATCATCGTAGTGAACCAATTCCACTTCAGATCGTTCATTTAACCACAGACCTTTACGGCCACTTTCTGGATGGGTACGTACAAGCGGATGTGGATAGGCATGTCCAACAATCGGTTGGTCTTTGAAACGGTAAAGAGGTGTAGCGCCATATCCCGTTGTGCCTTTATTATTTTTGGCACGGACAAATGGGTTATAGGTAATGAGTTAAAGTTGGTCTAAATGTTTTTGTGTCGCTTCATCTAAAGCTTCATAGGCTTTAATGGTGTTATACCATGAGGTTTGTCCACCGTCTTGCGGTAGTTCAATGGCATAGAGTAATGAGCCAAAAGATGGCAGCGGAGTCCACTGATGATCTGCATGCGCAGCCAATTCACCATGTCCAGTATAGTCACCTTTGCCGACTGCATTTGAAACGGGTACCACGTCTGGTGGTGTACCGGTATCATCTTGTGACGCTAGCACAGGAATATCTGCACCAGGACGGAAAATTGAACCGAAGTAGCTTGCAAACGCGAGATACTGTAAATCATCTAGACTTTGATGTTTAAAAATTAAAATCAAGTGTTCTGCCAGTGCTTGTTTTAAACGGTAGATGGTTTCCCCAGACTGTGCTTTACGCGCATCTAAACCATAAACCACAGCCCCCAAAGCTTGGTCATGTTGCGCTTCAATACGAATTTCATTGCCATCTTGAAATTGTTCTGCTTGATGCCAACGTGGAGCATCATGGATGGCTTGCGAAAGTTGAGTTAATGCAGTCATTTCATAAGTTCTCAAATTGTTCTTTATTGAGACTTAATCTATGGAAGAAAGCACAGGATGGAAAATTAAAAAATAAGCTAAGTTTATGAAAAAACGTATTATTAATACTAATATGCTGAAAATGCAGCTTTTATTGAATCGTGTAGTAAATAGCTAAAAAACTGCTGTTGTAGTGTTGATAAAACAGCAGTTTGAATTGGAATTAAGGTTTCTATGCGTCTTTAATGTGCACAAAACGCTTGGTTAAAGTATTCGAATAATTCAGGCGTTTGGCTCCATAAGCCGATGGATAAAGCCAACAAGGCCAGAATACTGATAGCAATACTGAGTCGGAACCATAATGTTGAATTAGTCATGAATGACACTTTCCTCATTAACCATGAAATGTACCAATACCCCAAAAATACTCAGGACAATCGAAAAAATCCAAATGGCATCATAGTTACCGGTCATATCATGGTTCACACCACCCAACCAGCCACCAAAAAATGAACCGACTTGGTGTGTAAAGAACACGATACCGCTGAGCATACTGAGATATTTAACGCCAAACATATTGGCCACAATACCGTTGGTGAGTGGTACGGTAGAAAGCCATAATAGTCCCATAATGACGCCAAATGCATAGATTGTCCATGTGCTTAAAGGCAGCAAAAGAAAGGAAATAATGGCAATGCCACGTAAACCATACAGTCCCATCAACAGCTTTGGTTTGGAATATTTGCCACCGAGCCAACCAGCTGTGTAGGTGCCGACAATATTAAATAGTCCAACGAGCGCGAGGAAAATAGTGCCCGTAGTGGCATTAAAGCCATGATCGATTAAATATCCCGGAAGATGGATGCCAATAAACACCACTTGGAAGCCACAGACAAAGAAACCGAGTGCTAGAAACCAAAAGGGTTTATGCTCCCAAGCCAATTGCAAAATTTGTTTAAAAGTCAGAGAGGCTTCATGCGTATTAGTTGCATTTGGTGCAACATACATTGGTGCTTTTAGCATCCAAGCTAAAGGAATAATAAGCGCAATTAAAATGGCGCTGACCACCAAAGCCGAAGACCAACCCAATTTTTGCAATAGCAGTAATGTAGAGGGCAGCATAATGAACTGACCAAAAGAACCTGCTGCACTGGCAATACCCATGGCTAAACTACGTTTGTCTGGATGCGCTGCACGTCCTACGGCAGAAAGTAATACTGGAAATGATGTGGCTGAGAGAGCCAAACCCAGGATTAAACCTGCGCTTAAATTAAGAAGTAAACCGGTAGAGCTGATGGCCATGAGTAATAGCCCTAGGGCATATAATGCACCCCCGACGGCGACCACGATCTTACTGCCATATTTATCTGCAAAAGCCCCAGTAATTGGCTGTACAGCACCCCAAATTAAGTTTTGCATGGCAATGGCAAGGCTAAAAACGTTATGTCCCCAACCAAATTCATCACTCATCGGCACGAGATAGAGGCCAAATGCATGACGCACCCCTAAAGACAATGCCAAAATAATAGCACTGCCAATGAGCATGTAAATCAGGGGCTTTGAGAAACGAGTATCAGACATACAGCAGGCTACATTCTTTAAATTTAATCCAATGGTATTCGAATAAACGCAGAGTTGCGATTAAATTTAATTCACCAAACAATAAATTTTTTTTATAGGTAACTATGGATGAATAAAGGAAATTGACACAGCAGAAATTCAAAAGTGTCTAAATGAGATTGAAAAGATATCTCAGAATAAAAGACCATATGTAGCCTAATAAAAAAGACGGCTGTAGCCGTCTTTTTATATTTAGGTTATTAATTAGAAACGCATACCGATACCTGCATACGCAAGAATTGGATTTACTTCAATATCGGCTTTAGATTTGATCAGTTCACCATGTGTCGCATCTGTAACGGTAATGGTGGTTTCATTCTGTAGGTGTGCATAGCTGACAGAACCTACAGCAAACCATTTGTCGTTGAAGTCATAAGTAAAACCAGCTGTCACAACAGGAGCAAAAGCATCAGAAGCTTCTAACTCAACTTTTGGCTTAGCTTTACTTGGTTTACCGTCAAGTGCGGCACCAGCATTGCCTTCTTTAATATTGGCAATCATATGTCCAGCAGCAATCAGGTCTTTTTCTGTACGTGGATTAATTTCTAGTTCATTAAAGTATGCATACATTACGCCTAGACCCACATAGGGACGGAATTTATTGACGCCAGTTTTACCGAAGTGATATTGGATTTCTGCAGCGGGGGTCCATGCACGAGCAGATGCCGCTGGGCCGTAGGCTTCTAAATCTGTAATCAGCAAACTATTCTTCATTGCGATTTCAGGTAGGTCGATAATACCTAACTCAGGTGTCGCAATAGCTGCAAATGGCGCATAAATTTTTCCTTTGCCGTTTAGGTCTACCTCAGGTGGGATACCGGCTTTCATTTCTAAAGAAATGTTATCAGTAAAGAAATAGTTGGTCATGATGCCTAGTGTGGTTACATCATCGGCTTCAAGGCCAGTACCTTGGTTATCCCAACTTTGTAGGCCATTAATTTCAGCAGTACCGCTTAGCCCTGCTGGTAAGGTACTCGTACCTAATTTATCGAGCAAACCGACAAACCAAGTAGAAATGTTTGGATCCATAGCAGGATCCATATTGGCTTTTACTGCGTCAATTGAAATATCACCAACTTTGGCTGTTTCACCATTTTTTACTGATGTATCAACATGGAATGGTTGTGCTTTACCTTGTGGCATAACATGTAAGGCACCAACAGAGACAGAAAAACGTTTGAAGCCATCGCCATCTTTTAAACTAAAATATGGTGAGTCTGCATGACTGAGCATAGGTAGGGCTGCCATAGAAGCAGCAATGCACAATACACTTTTTTTCATTTGAAAGGACTCCATGTCCGTAAATTGATAATAATTTTTCTAAGTGCCCATTATTCAAAATTAATGCGTAAAAAATGTTATAGAAAACAACAGTAAAGGTAATAGTCCTGTAACATTTTTGATGATTTGTATTATTTGAAGGCTTTAATTAGGTATTTGTGTAAAAAAATCGAACATTTTTGAAATTTAGAAATGGTTCTATCTATTTGTAAATACTCAATATTTATTGACATAAATGACAGTGCTTTGGTTGATTTGGGTCAATAAATTAGTTTAAAACGACCATATTTAAAGCAGTTTTTTGTGCTGTTGTCCTCTATAGATATAAAAATTCATAGCTAATTATGGAGTCTTTATATGTCAATCGAGGCTAATCACTCAAAGCCTTTTACACCAAAACCATTTTTTTTGTACAATAGCGCCAGATTCAATTGAGTTATTCGTATGAGTACGCAAAACCCTCCCAAGAAAAAGGCTTTAGTTAATTTGCCTTTTCCGATTAAAAAAGCTGAAGATAATGCTTCGGATGAAATCTTTGAAGATATGCGTCCAAAACCTCAGCGTTATGCTGACCGTACTTGGATGCCACCACGCGGTACACGTCGTTCGATGGGTAAGCGTTAAGAGATTTAAATAAAAAAGCCATGATTAAAACCATGGCTTTTTTATTGCAAATTATTGATGTTAATTGCGTATTTCAGACTGAATTCTTCGGTCTTTATTGAGATAATACTTTTTCTTCTGACGATACATGTCCAAATCGGCACGTTTAAGCATATCGTCCATCCGCTCATTCAGCTCATTGGTGGCAGAACCAATCGAGATACTCATCGGTTGATTAGAATAAAATTGGTTATCGACCAATAACAACTCATTCAAACTTTGTAAGCAGTTTTGCAGCGCTGCATCATCTGCACCAGGTAATAGAATGACAAATTCATCACCGCCAATGCGCGAAGCAGAATAGGGCGTATGCTGAATAAGTTGGTTTAAAATGTTGCCCAGACGTCTGAGGATACTGTCACCAGCATCATGCCCAATACTGTCATTGAGTTCTTTTAGTCCATTTAAATCAATAAAAATACAAGAAACAGGACGTAATTGATTGCGTTCGAGACGATTGAGTTCTGCGATATAAAATGAACGGTTATAGAGCTTGGTCAGAACGTCATGCTTACCTAAATATTCAAGATAATTTTCAGCCTTTTTACGTGCGGTAATATCAGTCAGCGCAACCTGCACAGTGCTCCAGTCATCGAGATAATCGGGAAATACGGTAAATTGCAATAAGACATGGCGAATACTGCCATCAAGTGCATAATTTACGGCTTCACGTTGATGATGTAGATTGCCATTCCAAAGTTCAATCAACTGTTCTTTAAAGGTTTGCAGCATTTCTTTGGTAAAAACTTTATGTACATTTTTGAGCAATATTTCTTTGTTCGGAGCGCCAAATAAATCAAGCGTGGCTTGATTGACGTCAACGATCAGTATTTCTTTAATGCACTCTTGTACAAAATCGGGATGAACATCCAAAAAAGTGACAAAGTCTTCAATTTCTAAAGCGCGTAGCTGATCTAATTTGATTTTAATCCGGCTAAAATCTTCGACCCAAAGTGAGGTTGGAGAATAATGAAAACGCGCTTCTGCCAAATGACGACTTTGTTCTTGTAAACGGCAAGCTTCAGTATAAGAGGTGATATCTTCAGTCGTAATTAAAACGGCAGATAAATCCTGCTCATGACTCGGTAGCACGATGCCTTTGAGTTGAATGTCTAGGCGTTGTCCATTGAGCGTATAGTTCACGGCAGAATGGGAAAAATGTGTTTCACCATTCCATAATGCAACCAATTCTCTAATGTGTGTTTGACACATCTCCGCCTGAAAAACTAAATCAAGGTTTTGACATAAATGTTCAAAGTCACGTGCTTGATAAAGTTCCAACGTTTTTGCGTTGACCTGTAAGAGTTTTATTTTTCTCGCACATTGCAGAATACGTGATTCATCTTGTTGAAGAAAAGTGGAGAGATCCTGCACACCTTGCTGACGCCAGAGATCAAATTGTTTTTTGACTTCACTGTAATCTTCAAGCCACATGGCAATGGGGGATAGCTCAAAAAAAGGAGAATCTAGCATGTCTATTTTATGTGCTCGTCATTCTTTATGATAATGTCAGCAAGTAGTATAAGACGAAAAAAATGATATTAAAATAATGTGATATGTAAAATAAGTTTTATTTTTAATGTGACTTAAGTCGCTAAAAACCATTAGTCAACCGTAGAAAAAAAGCCAATATGGACATTGGCTTTTTGGGTGTTTCAAATGTGGTGAAAAGAGCCTTTAGCGGCTGGCTTTACGGGCTTTATTTTCAGGCTTTGGTGCAGCAATTTCACGTTCAGCTTTCCAAACATCGATGAAATCTTTTTCATTGATATTGTACAGTTCAAGTAGGGCTAAAATAACGCCGCCAAACATCATCGGGCCTTCAGAATTACTTTGAAACTCAAATATTTTCCCATTCAGCGCATGCAAAATATCTTCAATTTCAAAAATACGGTCACGACCATTACTGTCTGTTGGGTACATTTGGGTATTCAGCACAATTTTCGCAAGACTTTTTTCATTATCTGTTAAGGCCAGAACATCAACCAATTCATCTGCCGAAGGTGCAAAAATTACCGAGTCTTGAAAAATTGTATGTAGAAGTTTCGAAGTAAGTTTAGGTAAAGCTTTTTCAACGAAAGGACGGAATGAAATTGGAAAAATAACATTTCTGGAAATCCCCTTAAACATGGGAGCAATTTCTTCAACTTTATAGCCAGCGACACCACAACCGATCGAGGTAATGAAGTATTTAGTCTTCGGATGATTCTTGGTGTAGATTTTAAAATCATCGACATAGTGTTGAATTTGCGACAACGGCATTTGTTGTAAATGCTCATTCATGGTTGGAATCGCAAAACTTTGACCTGCCCATCCACGACCAATACCATTCATTGCACCAAAATGCTCTAGTGCGGTACGCGCTGCACCGCCAGCATGTTGACCTGCCATATTGCTGCCAAAAACAAAAATGGTATCTTCAGCTAAGTTTTTAACAATACTTTCGTCATGATATTGGTAAGTCATAAGATTTGATCTGTGGCGTCCTTTTGTTCATGTTGCAGATGAAATTTATATAGGTCAAGTATTAATAAGGGATAAATGAACGCTTTATTCCTGAGTTTTTTTAGAGCCAAGAGTTTCCTCTAGAAAAACATACGAAATCAGGAGAATTATTTTTAAAGATGAAAAATCTATGGGTTTATGTTGAATTATAATTTTACAGTCCGTACACGCCTCTGGTATTTACATAAATTTAGCGTTGTTTTGTGCAACTTTGCCCTCATAATAAAGCCATATAAAACTGTTGAAGAAGAGTGTGATGCAGGAACAGCCTTTTGAACTGGTAACACAATATCAGCCCGCAGGTGATCAACCTCAAGCGATTGAGAAATTGGTTAAGGGGATTGAGAAAGGAATGCATGACCAGTTGCTCTTAGGGGTAACAGGTTCGGGTAAAACCTATACCATGGCAAATGTGATAGCTCGCACGCAACGTCCAACGATTATTATGGCGCATAACAAAACTTTGGCTGCGCAGCTTTATGGCGAGTTTAAAGCCTTCTTTCCGCATAATGCTGTGGAATATTTCGTCAGTTATTATGACTATTATCAGCCCGAAGCCTATGTGCCATCTTCAGATACCTTTATTGAAAAAGACTCATCGATTAATGATCACATTGACCAAATGCGTCTTTCGGCAACACGGGCATTATTAGAACGACGTGATGCAATTATTGTAGCGTCCGTTTCAGCCATCTATGGTCTGGGTGATCCCAATGCCTATATGAGTATGCTTTTGCATATCGTTGAAGGTGACCGTATCAGCCGTGATGACATCATCCGGCGTCTGGTGGAAATGCAATACACCCGCAATGAACTCGAATTCCTACGCGGCACATACCGTATCCGTGGTGAAATTATTGATATTTTCCCTGCAGAATCGGATCAAAATGCCATTCGAATTGAGTTGTTTGATGACGAAGTTGATTCAGTTCGATGGTTTGATCCCTTGACGGGCAAATTGGTCCGTAAAGTGCCACGGATTACGATTTATCCAAAGAGCCATTACGTGACGCCTAAAGATAACTTGCAGCGTGCAATTGGGACTATTCGTGAAGAGCTTACAGACCGACTGGGGTTTTTCCGTGCAAATGATAAATTACTCGAAGCACAGCGTATCGAACAGCGCACACGTTATGACTTAGAGATGATGCAGCAGCTTGGCTATACCAACGGTATTGAAAACTACTCACGGCACTTGTCAGGTCGACCTTCAGGTGAAGCACCGCCGACGTTGTTTGATTATGTACCTGATGATGCCTTATTGATCATCGATGAATCACATGTGACTGTTCCGCAAATTGGGGCTATGTATAAAGGTGACCGTTCACGTAAAGAAAATTTAGTGAATTATGGTTTCCGTTTACCAAGTGCGCTCGATAACCGACCAATGAAATTTGAAGAGTGGGAGCGGATTGTTCCTTCGACCATTTATGTCAGTGCAACACCTGCACATTATGAAATAGAAAAATCTGAACAAGTCGTTGAGCAAGTGGTTCGACCTACAGGTTTGGTCGATCCTGAAATTGAAATTCGTCCAGTCCTAACACAAGTGGATGATGTACTTTCAGAAATTAATAATCGTAAAGATTTAAATGAACGTGTGTTAGTCACAACGCTAACCAAACGTATGGCAGAAGACTTAACTTCGTATTTGAAAGAATACGGCATTAAAGTCGCTTATTTACATTCAGATATCGACACTGTTGAGCGCACTAAAATTATTCATGAATTACGTTCGGGTGTATACGATGCAATCGTTGGGATTAACTTACTACGCGAAGGCTTAGATATGCCCGAAGTGTCTTTGGTGGCCATTTTAGATGCAGACAAAGAAGGCTTCTTACGTTCTGAGCGTTCATTGATTCAAACCATCGGTCGTGCAGCACGTAACTTAAATGGTAAAGCGATTTTATATGCAGATCGTATGACCGACTCCATGCAAAAAGCCATTGATGAAACGGATCGTCGTCGTAATTTACAGATCGCATTTAACCTTGAGCATGGCATTACGCCACGGAGTGCAGTACGTCAAAACGTCAATGATATTGATACAGGTGAAGTGCTGACAGAT
This sequence comes from Acinetobacter sp. YH12097, assembly GCF_013419225.1. Classification (NCBI taxonomy): domain Bacteria; kingdom Pseudomonadati; phylum Pseudomonadota; class Gammaproteobacteria; order Moraxellales; family Moraxellaceae; genus Acinetobacter; species Acinetobacter sp. YH12097. The sequence continues at coordinate 57,814 of NZ_VPAN01000009.1, forward strand.
GATGAAATCGATGCAAAAATTTCAGATCAGGCTAAGGCATTAACTGCAGATGAACGTCATTTGATGTCAGATCCAAAACTTTTAGCAAAACATATGAACAAGCTGGAAAAAGAAATGCTGAAGGCATCGAAAGATTTACAGTTTGAACAAGCCGCTCGATTACGCGATGAAATCTTGCGTTTAAAAGCACAGATGATTTCATAATTTTGTTAGACAAGATGCGGCATATTGTCTGAATTACATACATAATTCAGACAAGAAAATGATTTTTAGAGCAATCTTTCCGCTAGAGTAAAAACACGAGAGAAAGAATTACTTAATTTTCATCGAATGTTTTGCATCGAAATGAGGCATAAAATGACAACAACGAATCTTCCGAAAGCTGGTTTTAAGCTCGCAAAAATTGCACTTGGTGCAGCAGTGTTAATTGGTTTGGGTGCAGCCACAATGGCCTATGCACAGACGAAACCTTTACAGACTGTGGAAAAAGTCGAGCTCGATCGTTATTTAGGTATGTGGTATGAAGTTGCTCGTAAGCCTTTAGTCTTTCAAAAAAGCTGTGACCGTGATGTTACCGCGGTCTATACCTTAAATGAAAACGGCAATATTAATGTCAATAATCGCTGTGTATCGAAAGATGGCACCAAGAAGCAATCAATAGGCGAGGCATTTGTACAAAATGCACCGTTTAACACGAAATTAAAAGTTAGTTTCTTACCAGAAGCCATTCGTTGGTTGCCTGTGGGGCGTGGTGATTATTGGGTACTCAAAGCCGATGAAGACTATCAAACAGTTTTGGTGGGTGAGCCACGTCGTAAATATATGTGGGTTCTTTCTCGTTCGGCTCATCCAGATCAGGAAGTGATTCAGGAATATCTAAATTATGCTCAATCTGTTGGTTATGACTTATCAGATATTATTCATACCAAGCAGACAGTAAAACCATAAATCTAAATATTTGAACAAATGCTAAAAAACCATGCCTGTGCATGGTTTTTTATTTGCTAGAATGTCTCTGCGAAAAGCTTGATCAATCAAGCAAAATATCAAATTTATGGTGTATTCGGGACTGGAGTGAAAGATGTATAAAGGCGTTGCATTGTCTGTATTGGCATCGGTCACTTTTGGTATTTTGTATTTCTTTACCATCTTTTTAAAACCTCTAGATAGCGAGCAAACATTTGCATGGCGCATGTTAGCGACCTTACCATTTTTAACGCTATTTATGTGGTGGATGAAAGATTTAAACAAAGTCAGTGAAATTTTTTGGCGAGTGGTTAAGCAGCCGATTTTTCTGATTTGGTTAATCATCAGTTCTTTTTTATGTACTACACAGCTTTGGTTGTTTTTGTGGGGGCCGATTAATGGCCGTGGACTAGAAGTTTCTTTGGGATATTTTCTACTGCCTTTAGTGATGGTTCTGGTCGGATGTGTGCTGTATAAAGAAAAACTTTCTAAATGGCAGATGGCTGCCGTGGCACTGGCAATTTTAGGTGTCGGCCATGAAATTTGGCGTATTGGCAGTATCGCGTGGGAAACTGTTTATGTCGCTGTGGCTTATCCGATTTATTTCTTTTTACGTCGTACCTTTAAAACCGATCATTTGGGTGGTTTTTGGTGGGATCTTTGCTTAATTTTGCCTGTAGCCTTTTATTTAGGATTTATTCATAGCGATAGTTTAGAGCTAATGTCGTTATTCCCGTATCTGATTTTGGCGGTTTTAGGACTTGGTTTTCTGAGTGCGCTTGGCTTAGGTAGCTATATGTTGGCGAGTCGTTATCTGCCATTTGTGATATTTGGTTTGTTGAGTTATTTAGAACCCGTGTTGTTAGCCTTTGCATCGATCGCATTAGGGGAGCGAGTAGAAGCCGAAGAATGGCTAACTTATATTCCAATTTGGGGTGCAGTGTTGTTATTGGTAATAGAAGGCATCTTACATCTGTTTAAACAAAAGCAAAATGAACGTGCGCTAGCTAAAAATGTAAAAGCGTTAAATGATAGAATCGATTCTTAGACTGAGAATATTGGTACGATAAATTGATCAGTTCACAATTAACGCTTGCTGTTTTTTAAGAAAATCTTAAACTTAGAAAATTAAAACACGCCATGATTCAATTTATTGTTTAGGAAGAACAACATTGGATGATGGTGTACAAAAATATTTATTTTAGATAAAAATAAACTGAAATCGATAAAAGATTGATTAAAGAACCAAGATACAGGAAGCAGTCAGTGGTTGTCCCATTTCATCTAAGCACTAAACTTTTACAGCTAGAGCCTGTGTTGGATCAGCATTGGCGGAGTATCGTGTCTGAAATATGTACTGACCTTGATCAATCCAATTTAGCGCAGATACAGCAGGTGTTATTGCAAAAAGGAATTCGTTGGGAGTCTTCATCACAGTCGTATCATCTTGATGTACCGATGAATTTGGGCATGCTGATGAAAGTACTAAAATATGATGTCATGCGTGAGCATGCACAGTATTTGGCAACACAGCTCGAAGAACTTCGAATATTGACAATGAGTATTCAAGTTGCGCAAAAATTAGAAGAAAACCTAGCCTATATCAATGAAATAGATGCCGAAGAAGATTTTGAATTACAGCATGAAAAAAACGTATTACATCGGCATTTTATTTTAAATGCCGCACAAATCATTCGTGAAATGGATTTGATTGCGTCGAGTGATGCACGTCAACTCACTGCTCAGCAAGTCAAAATTTTCTTGATCGAAATTTTCTTAAAGTCACATGTGTTGGGGCAAGTTTTTGATGCTTCTATCCCGAAATCATCTGAGGTTTGGCAACATCCGATTTTTAAATACTATTTAAAGCGTGAACAAAAAACGCGATATTTACAAATTGTACAAACATCTGAGTTTATTTATATTTTGTCGCCTGATTTAGATTGGACGACGCAGTATTCAGCAACTCGGTTTTTATCGACAAAGCATAATGAGGCCTTAGCAGACGACGTTTTTGATGGGGTGGCCATAGATTTAACTACTGCTTTAGAAAATCAGCAGATAGAACAATTAAAAATTCAAGTCTCTAAGCTGGCATCTATTGCAGGTTTTATACATTTAAATCTGCAAAATTTAATGCAGCAACTTTATACACGGTTAGATAAGCATCTACTTTTAATGCTGCATGTAGAGGATGCTACTCAATTAGCGACGGTTTTACCTGCTTTTGAGCAGCAGTTCAATACATTGATATTGAAGCCCTTACATCAGACTGTTCAATATCAACTGAGTGAGCAGATACAGCATGATTTTGTCTTTTTCCATAGCATGCAAATATCTCAGAAGCTCATCACGAGTCTAAACGTCTTGAGTAGTTGCCCTAAGTTTGAGGCAAGTTTGGAGTTAAAGCGACTGCGACTTCAACTACAGGCTTGGCAGGTGCTTTTGTTGAAACGGCGTACGCACATTTTTCATGTTCAAAATGAAGATGATTGGGAGTTACATCATCAGCAGTCACAGCAAATTCATACGGCGTTGAAAGCGCTCTTGCAGCCGGTCGATGATCAACAGAAGATCTTTGCTACAGAAGCAACTGTAGAAAATATGGGTACCCATGGCGCGCATGTTGGATTTTCCAAACGCATGACGAAAACAGGGGATTATGAAAGCCTTGAAGCCGATGCTTTAAAAGCGCAGCAGCAAAAAAAGCGACAAACTTATATGCAGGTTTTAATGTTGCTAAAGGAACATGCGTCACAGCTCGTCAATCTCGATTTTGAGCCATGTGAAAATGCCTTAAAGGTGCAGTCTTTTAGTGATCGGAGATATTTTGCGATTAGTGCTGGAGAGAATGGTTTAAATGCACTACCGAAAGTATTTGAGCTGAGTGTAAATTTCTTTGATTTTAATCTGGAAAAATTTGCTGAGAATCTGAAAAATTAACTGAATTTTAAATATAGATCTGACTTTAAATAATTTTAGGCAGTAACATTAGAGGCGTAATTTGATTCAAATAAAAGAACGATACGCGGTAATGTCATCCGCAATTGTCTGAGACAGGGTTACTTCTAATAAAAAATGTTTTTGCGATACTTTGAATAAATTGACGGTAGTGAACGAGTTTTGTCGGTGAGGTGCATTGCTCCGCAAGATGGTTTCCTTACGAAGCACGCTTCTCATTTTGCCAAATGAGACACAACGTTTCGTAAGAGTACCTCCAACTGAAGGCTAAACCCTTTATTCAAACCTTCGATGTAAGACTCCGTCGAATAGTCATAAAAATCATTTAAAAATGTGAAATTATTATTACGAGCTTAACATCAGTAAAAATACTATAAATTGAGCAAAATAAAAAAACACCGCAATTTGAAAAATATAAATATTCGTTAATCTTTGAGCTAAATATGCAGAGATCTGGTTGATAAAACTACATTTGAAATTTTGTGACAAAAATCTGCGAAAAAGCCGGTTTTTCAACTTTCGGCTATAAAATCATAATACTAATCATGATTATTTTGAAAATTGATAGTGAATATATAACAAAATAACCTTGTCGAAATCTGCTTTTAGATTCATTAATTTTCAGTTTTCCATTACAATTGTGGGGTTTTGAAATTTATGCTTAGATTTACAATTAATTAGAGGACGTATCTGTGAGCAAAGACACTATCGTTGCCCTACATGCAGAGCACCAAGGTCGCTGGAAAAACCGTGAAGAAATCGCGGAACGTATGATTGCCCTAGTGGGTCAGTTATATCGTGAAAAAAACATCGTAGCTACAGTATACGGTCGTTCTTTAATTAACCGTTCGGTTATCCAAATTCTTAAAGCGCATCGTCGTACTCGCGTACTTGACGTTGAACTTTCAGTTGTGAACACTTTCCCAATTCTTGAAGCTTTAGCGAAAATCGAAAACATCGGTACTGCTGAAATTGATCTTGGCAAACTTGCTGTTGAGTTCAAAGAAAAAGGCGGTGATGTTGACGCATTCGTTGCTGACGCTGTGAAATCACTCGAAGGCAATGCAACTAACGTTGAAAACCGTGATGTTGTACTTTACGGTTTCGGTCGTATTGGTCGTATCCTTGCACGTTTGATGATCAGCCAATCTGGTCTAGGTCGTGGTCTTAACCTTAAAGCAATCGTTGTTCGTAAATCATCTGACGGTGACTTAGAAAAACGTGCGTCTTTGTTACGTCGTGACTCTATTCATGGTCCATTCGCAGGTACGATTTCTGTTGATGAAGAAAACGAAGCAATCATTGCTAACGGTAACTTCATCAAAGTGATCTATGCGTCTAACCCATCTGAAGTTGATTACACTGCTTACGGTATTAACAATGCACTTGTAATCGATAACACAGGTAAATGGCGTGATTCTGAAGGTCTTGCACAGCACCTTAAATGCGCTGGCGCTGCACGTGTAATTCTAACTGCACCTGGTAAAGGTGACATGAAGAACGTTGTATACGGTGTGAACCAAGCTGACATCCTTGATGAAGATACAATCATCTCTGCTGCAAGCTGTACAACAAACGCGATCACACCAACACTTAAAGTGTTAAACGACAAGTACACAGTGATCAATGGTCATGTTGAAACAGTTCACTCGTTCACGAACGACCAAAACTTAATCGACAACTACCATAAAGCTGACCGTCGTGGCCGTGCTGCAACATTGAACATGGTTATTACTGAAACAGGCGCTGCTAAAGCTGTTGCTAAAGCACTTCCTGCGCTTCAAGGTAAATTGACTGGTAACTCAGTACGTGTACCTACTCCAAACGTATCTCTTGCAATTTTGAACCTTACTTTAGGTCAAGATGTTGATCGTGAAGAAGTGAATGAATACATTCGCCAAATTTCAATCAACTCTAACCTTCAAGGTCAAATCGGTTATACAAACTCAACTGAAGTTGTATCGTCTGACTTTATCGGTTCACGTACCGCAGGTGTATTTGACGCTCAAGCGACAATCGCTTCTGGTAACCGTTTAACTGCTTATGTTTGGTACGATAACGAAGTAGGTTATAGCTGCCAAGTATTGCGTATTGCGGAACAAATGGGTGGCGTAAGCTATCCAAAAATTCCTGCTGAAACGAATGCATAATTTGTGAAAGCTAAAAAAGAGCCTCATTTGAGGCTCTTTTTTTTATCTAATGAGCAGGGATGAATAGCTTAAGGCATAGACGATGGGTGGATTGATCAAAAGCATCAAAATGTCTTGTTTTTTCTGCCACTGTTAGATGAGTGCGAGTCATTTATAATGAAAAGCCGACTAAAATATTCAAGTTTTAAGTTAATGAAATTATTAAAGAAATAAATACAAAAAATTGCAAACTGGTTTGGGTAATGTGTTCAAAATAAAGCTGTAAAAATAAAAAAGCAAAAGGAATTTAGTTTGCAAGCAAAGCACATGCTCAGTGGATTGGCATTTATTGTGTTTGCTGCACTCTGTGGTGTACTCATCGCCATTTGGGTGTTTAAGCACTTTAATATTTATATCCCACTAGAAAATCAAAACGTCAATATCGACCTGCAAGAGCCATTACAAGCCGAAGTCAAAATTCATGATGCCTTGGATGTGGATGTGACAGGGCGGGTGAATGCTGAAATTCCGATACATGAAAATTTAAATATTCCCTTAACTCAAACGCTGACACCACGAGTGTATTTTGATAATCATGTTCCGATCAAGACCACGATTCCAGTGCGTGAAACTTTGAAAGTGAATCAAAACCTTCCTGTGAATACCAACGTAAAAGTTAAAGTCATGGGGCAAGATGTGACTTTGCCACTCAAAGGTGATATCCCAATTCAATTGGATATTCCAGTGAATATGAATGTGCCTTTGGAGCAAAAAGTACATTTAAAATTTGATGCACCAGTCAAAACCGTGCTGAAAGAAAACCTACATATTCCACTGAATGCAAAGTTAAAAACCAATATTCCTATTGAAGGTAATTTGAATGTTCCAATTAAGACGGCATTAAAAGCGACAGTGGATGTGCAAAATACGTTGCCCGTTCAAATTAAAAAAGGCGAATTAGTCATTCCACTAAAAACAATGCGACTCAACAGAGAGCATGCCAAAACTGAAGCGAAAGCTCAGGACTAAGCCATGTGGATATTTCAATCGGCGAAACGCATCATTTTAAGTTTTATCGCAGTTGCGTTATTGGTTGCGGTGTTATTTTGGTTGTATTTAAATATTTATGCGTCGATGCAAGTACGTGCAAAAAATGCTGATATTCAATTGTCGCATTCACTACCCACCAAAATTTCAGTAGGCAATTATTTGCAAACGCAGTCTATCGGGACGTTGGATACGCAGATTGCTTTAGATCGGAAGCTGCAACTACCATTAAAGGGAAAATATCTGGCAGATTTGCAGTTTAGTGTAGAGGTTCCGATCTCAGTGGATATTGATTATTCCACCAATATTCAAATTAACCAGACGATTCCGCTTGAGGCGACCACGGATTTGGTGATTAAAAATAAACTCGTGCCGAAATTTCCGTTAAAAATGGACATTCCTGTTAAGTTAGATGTGCCTTTTCATCTGAAAAGAACCTATAACATTCCTATTCGAATTAATTTTAATGGTCCTGTGTATTTTGAGTTTAATGAAAAAGTTGATTTGCATGTGGTACATCAGTTTGCACCACAACTAAAACTTAATGACCCGATGACCATGCGAAAAATTGCAACCTTTAATGCCACGATGTACAACGCAGAGCGTAATACCAAGGCAAATTTAGAGTTGAACATGGATTTGCCGATAAAAAATGTACATCCATAAGTTAGATTTAACTCAAAAAAAAGCCCGAATCAATTCGGGCTTTTTTGATGGTTCGATCTTATTTTAAAGCAGCTTCAACAGCACTGTGTAGAGTAGTGGTTGGGTGGCCGAGTAACTGTTCCAAGTCCTTACGATCACTTTGCATTGCACCGTCAATGCTATTGATATCAGCATCGACGATTACATCTACAAGACCAGCAGGTAAGCCAGCTTGTAATAAACCTTGTGTGTAGTCTTCTGCAGTTAAATTTTGATAGTGGACCTTTTGACCTGAAACTTGCTGTAGGGTTTCAGCAAGCTGTGCCAATGTGAAACTGTCTGAGCTTGCAAGTTCATAGGTTTTATTCTCATGACCAGAGCTTGTAAGTACTTTTGCAGCAGCTTCAGCATAGTCAGCACGTGTCGCTGCATTAATTTTTCCATCCTTTGCTGCACCAAATAAGGTACCTGTTTCAACCACATGCCCTACAGCGGCAAGATAGTTTTCGACATACCAGTTATTTCGTAAGAAGGTATAGGTTAAACCACTAGCTTGAATCAGACTTTCTGTTTCACGATGTTCTTGAGATAAACCCAATGGCGATGTATCAGCACGTAACAGGCTGGTATAAGCAAGATATGGAACTTTCGCATCTACTGCAGCATCAATTACGGCTTTGTGTTGTGGAGTACGACGACCAATTTCATTGGCAGAAATGAGTAATAATTTATCGACACCTTGTAGTGCAGGAACCAGTGTATCTGGTTGATCATAGTCAAAATGACGAAGTTCGATGCCTTGAGCTTGTAGAGATGCTGCTTTTTCTGGTGAGCGAACTAAAGCGATGATGTTGTTGGCCGCGGTTTCTTTCAATAAAAATTGAAGGACCAATTGGCCTAGTTGACCTGTTGCACCTGTAATTGCGATTTTCATATTTAAACCCTCTGATTGTTGAATAAATGATCTTGATGGTTGAATCTTAATCTGTTAACTTACTAAATGTAAGTACGTACCAAAAAGTAAGTTAGTGACTTTGAGGAAAGATTTAATGAACACATACGCTACAAGTAAATTATTAGGTCAAGTTTTATCCACTGATTGTCCATCTCGAGAAATATTGGAACATCTCACCAATAAATGGTCAGTATTAGTTTTGCGTTGTTTGACTGAAGGGGTACACCGTTTTAGTGAACTTAAGCAGCGGATCGAAGGGGTGAGCGAAAAGATGCTGGCTCAAACGCTGAAAATGCTCGAGCAAGATGGTTTTATCTTACGGACAGTCTATCCAGTTGTGCCACCCAAAGTTGAATATCAACTGACTTTAATGGGCTCGCAGGCTGCAGAAAAGTTAATGCATCTGATTGGTTGGGTTGAACGAACCTTGCCTGAAATTATTGAAGCCAAGGAAAATGCACGTAAATAGCTTTCAGAAATGGGGAGTGAAATTCGTTTGCCATTTATCAAAGGTATTTTGATGATGAGCTAAAGATTTTCGAGCGAGGTGCGGATTTTCCTAAAAAATTTGCATCAGCACCAAGATGAATGAAATTTATAGTATTGCTGAATAATATTGTTCGAGAAATTCTTTAAAATATGGCAGAATAAGCGGTTTTAAAGTTTTTAGAGGATTGGCAAACATGCGCTTTGTTGATGAAGCAGTCATTACCGTAGAGGCTGGCGACGGTGGCAATGGCGTAGCCAGTTTTCGCCGTGAAAAATTCGTACCATTTGGTGGTCCAGATGGTGGTGATGGTGGTCGTGGCGGTAACGTATACGTTCAAGCCGACAACGACACAAGTACCCTAGTAGATTATCGTTATACACGTAAATTCCGTGCAGAACGTGCTAAAAATGGTCGTGGAGCGAACTGCTCAGGCCGTGGCGGTGAAGATACCGTATTGCTCGTTCCAGTGGGCACAACAATTGTAGATACAGAATCTGGCGATATCATCGGCGACTTAGTGGCTGACGGTCAGCGTGTGTTAGTGGCAGCAGGTGGTGAAGGTGGCTTGGGTAATACTCACTTCAAATCTTCAACAAACCGTTCTCCACGTAAATGTACACACGGCTCAAAAGGCGAATATCGTGAAATTCGTCTTGAATTAAAAGTACTCGCAGACGTTGGTTTGTTGGGTATGCCAAATGCGGGTAAATCAACCTTTATCCGTGCAGTTTCAGCAGCGAAACCAAAAGTTGCAGATTATCCATTTACCACTATGGTGCCAAACCTAGGTGTGGTTGATGCCGATAGTCACCGCTCATTTGTAATGGCGGATATTCCGGGTCTAATCGAAGGGGCTGCAGAAGGTGCAGGTCTAGGTATTCGATTCCTGAAACACTTGGCGCGTACACGTATTTTATTACACATTGTAGATGTTCAACCGATTGATGGTTCTGACCCTGCGTACAATGCAAAAGCAATTTTGGAAGAGTTGAAAAAATTCTCCCCAACACTTTCAAAATTACCTGTTGTATTGGTACTCAATAAAGTAGACCAATTGGCGGCTGAAACGCGTGATGAATGGTGTGATCACATTCTCGAAGAGTTACAGTGGAAAGGCCCTGTATTCAAAACTTCAGGTTTAACGTTTGAAGGTACTAAAGACGTTGTGTACTACCTGATGGATCAAATTGAAGAACAGCGCGAACGCGAAACGGAAGATCCTGAATATGCTGCAGAAGTTAAAGCGTTCCGGGATCAGCTTGAAGCTGAAACACGTGAGCAAACGCTTGCTGCGAAAGAAGCATATCGTGAAATGCGTCGTCAACAACGTCTGGCAGGTCAAGGTGAAGACTTTGATGATGAATTTGAAGACGGTGATGATGAGGCAGAATCGTACTACGTACGTTAATTGCTGAATAAGTGTCAAAGCAAACAAGTCTGAGGACAAGATGATAGAAGTGGTAGATGGGCAACGTCAGCTCAAGGGTTGTAAACGTATCGTTGTTAAAATCGGATCATCACTACTCACAGCAAACGGAAAAGGGTTAGATCTGGATGCAATCTCGCATTGGGCGGGACAAATTGCAGAACTATACAATGCAGGACACGAGATCATTCTTGTGTCTTCCGGTGCTGTGGCTGAAGGGATGGTTCGTATGAATTTGGACAACCGACCCACAGATCTACCCAGTCTACAGGCTTGTGCTGCCATTGGTCAGATGGGCTTAATTCATACTTGGTCTAGCGTATTAGAACAACGTTCGATACGCACAGCGCAAGTGTTGTTAACGCATGATGACTTGGCAGACCGTCGTCGCTATTTAAACTCATGTGATGCGTTGCAACACTTGATCGACTGGCGTGTCATTCCAGTCATCAATGAGAATGACACTGTTTCGACAGATGAAATTCGCTTTGGTGATAACGATACTTTGGCAGCTATGGTGGCTGGACAGGTTCATGCAGACCTCTTGGTGATTCTAACTGACCAAGAAGGCATGTTCGACTCTGACCCTCGTTCCAATCCAGACGCAAAACTGTTTCATACAGTACGTGCAATGGATGAATCATTATTCGATATGGCTGGCGGCGGCGGTAAATTCGGTCGTGGCGGTATGTTGACCAAAGTTCGTGCGGCACGTTTGGCAGCCAAGTCAGGTTGTCCAACAGTCATTGCGAGCGGCGATAGCGACAATGTACTTTCACGTGTGATGGCCGGTGAATTACTCGGTACCTTATTCATTACGGATAATGACCGTGTCACAGCCCATCAACAATGGTTAGCTGCACATTTACAAACAGCAGGTCGTTTAGTGATTGATGATGGTGCAATCAAAGCCATTCGTGATAATCACCGCAGTTTATTACCTGTCGGTGTGAAAGCGGTTGAAGGGCATTTCGAACGTGGTGATGTGGTGGAATGTGTCGATACACAAGGTCATCGAGTTGCCGTTGGTCGTGTAAACTTCAGTTCACGTTCGGCAGAAATCGTTAAAGGTTTGGCCTCAGATAAAGTTCATCAAGTTTTAGGGGAAGCCCGATCACTTGAAATGATCCATCGCAATCATATGTCAATTTACTAAATTGAAAGATCAAAATCCCGCTTCCGAGCGGGATTTTTTATGGCATGTCATTTGAATATAACGATAAAAATAGAAATAAGAGGAAAATAATATGAGCTAAATTTAATATTTAAACCTTCAAGATCTAAAAGATGAGCAGGCTCAACTGTGCGAATTATTGGCACAATGTGTGCAAGATGGTGCATCACTGGGTTTTTTAGCTAAAGAATCTAAGTCGCACTATGATGAATATTTGTCTGCTGTGACAAAGGATATTCAAAAGCATAAAACCTTTTTGTGGGCGGCGCTACAAAGCGGTGAAATTGTGGGCACAGTACAATTGGTTCGTGCCACCAAAGCCAATGCGCTGCATCGTGCTGAGATTGAAAAACTTATGGTGTATCCAAAGGTACGTCAGCAAGGAGTAGCTTATCAACTATTAACACTTGCAGAAGATCAAGCAAAACACTTGAACTTGAAATTACTCGTACTTGATACGCGTACAGGCGATTTCGCTGAAAGGCTGTATGAAAAATTTAACTATATAAAAGCTGGGATCATTCCGCAATTTGCATTGAGCCATACGGGTACAATAGATTCAACGACATTATTTTATAAATTATTGGCTTAAGTTAAAGTTGATGAAATTTTTAGACTAAAACTCCTGCACAGATGCAGGAGTTTTTCATTAAAGGTTCTTTTGATTAACCCGTTTAGAGAGCTCTTCCGCACTTTCAACTCGTTCAGAATAGCGATCTGTGAGGTAGGCAGATTGGCCACGTGTGAGTAGGGTAAATTTATATAGTTCCTCCATTACATCGACAATGCGAGTGTAATAGGAGGAAGGTTTCATGCGGTCATTTTCATCAAACTCTAAAAATGCTTTTGCAACGGAAGATTGATTTGGAATCGTGATCATCCGCATCCAACGCCCAAGGATGCGCATTTGGTTAACAGCATTAAAAGATTGCGAACCACCACTGACTTGCATTAACGCCAGCGTTTTACCTTGAGTAGCACGAATGGCACCTGACGCTAAAGGAATCCAATCAATTTGTGCTTTCAAGATAGAACTTATCGCACCATGTCGTTCTGGCGAACACCAAACCATGCCTTCAGACCATGCAAGTAATTCATGTAATTCCTGAACTTTGGGATGTGAGGTTTCAGCATCTTCAGGCAGTGGAAGACCTTTAGGATGAAAGATTTTGACTTCCGCACCAAAATGTTCAAGGATTCGACCCGCCTCCAATACCGTTAAACGGCTAAATGAGCGTTCACGGTTAGAGCCATATAGCAGCAGAATGCGTGGCGGATGTTCAAGTGCTTTAGCTTGAACTTGTTCAAAACGCGGTGTTTCAAGTAGATCTAGTTGAATATTGGGGAGCTTCATTTTAGTTCTCTTTATACCATTTTCGTTTTAACCATAGCGATACACTCACTAATGCAATTAGCACAGGGACTTCAACCAATGGGCCAATAATCGTGGTAAATGCAATCGGAGATGCAATACCAAAGGTGGCGATGGCAACAGCGAGGGCAAGTTCAAAATTATTACCCGCTGCGGTAAAGGATATGGCAGTGGTTTTGGCGTAATTATTACCCATCCATTTGCTCATCAAAAAGCTAATGAAAAACATCACCACAAAGTAGATCGTGAGGGGAATGGCAATACGCAGTACATCCATTGGAAGGCTTACGACATCTGCACCTTTGAGGCTAAACATCACCACAATGGTAAAGAGTAATGCGATTAAACTGATGGGGCTGATTTTGGGTATAAATTGATTTTTATACCAATCCAGACCTTTGTGTTTTACCAATATGGCACGCGTAAGGAAACCGAGCAGGAAGGGAATACCTAGATACACCAATACTGCATGTGTGATGGTCCAAAAGCTGACTTGGATCACTTGTGCTTCGATACCAAAATATGGCGGTAAAAAACTCAAAAAGAACCATGCGTAGGTACTAAAAAATGCAATTTGGAAAATACTGTTAAATGCCACTAAAGCCGCAACGTATTGGTTATCCCCGCAAGCTAAATCATTCCAAACCAGAACCATTGCAATACAACGTGCTAAACCAATCAGAATCAAACCGGTCATGTATTCAGGGTAGTGTTGTAAAAACACGATAGCCAAAATAAACATCAGGCAAGGTGCGATTAACCAATTTTGAAGCAGTGAAAGGTATAGGGTGCGTTTGTCTTTAAACACTTCAGGCAGCGCTTTGTAATCCACTTTCGCCAAAGGTGGATACATCATCAGGATTAAACCAATGGCAATCGCAATATTGACATCACCAATATTGAGTTGATTTAAAGCTCTTGAAGCACTAGGAATATACACGCCAATCGCAATGCCTAGCCCCATTGCGATAAAAATCCATAGCGTTAGATTGCGGTCTAGAAATGACAGTTTTGCAGCAGCCATTATTGGATCTCTGAAATTTTTTGGATTTCTTGGTTGAGTTCTTCGCGACTTAATTGCGTAATATCGAGCGTAAATAAAGCATCTAAACGGCGGTTAATATGCGCCACGGTATCAAGAAAAGCTGCAAGTTTGATGTCATCTGCAAGCTCTAAATGGGAAGGATCTTCTAAGCCCCAGTGTGCTTTGATGGCTGAGCCTAAGTAAATTGGGCAAGCTTCTTGAGCGGCAGAACCACAGACGGTAATCACCACATCGGGTTGGTACTGTTCACATGCTGCGATGGTTTTACTCGACAAGCCCTCAGTCGGTAGATTGAGGTTATGTAGGGTTTTTAAGGTAAATGGGTGGACTTGTCCTGAAGGTTTACTGCCTGCGCTATAAGCACGGAAACCTTCAGGGGCACGCTGGTTAAAAAGTACTTCGGATAAAATGCTGCGGCAGCTATTGCCAGTACATAGAAATAAAAAATTCATAGCGTTTCACACAATGTGGTAGTGCCTTTCGGAGAGTTTAAATCGAGATCTTTAAATCGTTCTTGGTGACGCATGACATCAAGTATTTGTGTACACCAAGTAGGCAGTGCAGGGTGAATGGAGTAATAGACCCATTGACCTTTACGTTGATCACTCAGCACACCTGATGAACGCAGTAATGCCAAATGACGTGAAATTTTGGGTTGGCTTAATTCAAGGGACTCAGTGAGTTCGCAGACGCAGAGTTCACCTTTACATGCCAACAGCATGATGATGTTCAGACGAGTCTCATCTGCAAGTAATTTGAAAAATTCAGTCTGTTCCATGTTTTTCTGTATATATGGATTTGCATATATCTTTACATATGAATATATGGATGTCCATATGTATTCTTCAATAAAAATCCCACACGCGGTGGGATTTTTATATTTAGACCAGTTTAAAAGTCAAACGACGTCTGTAAGAAGAAGGTACGTGGTTGACCGATATATTTACCACCGGTTGCATCTGATGAACGGGTGAAATACTGTTTATCAAAGACATTCTTAATACCAGCAGCAACTTTAACCTCTTGTAGCGAACCGCCAAAGTCATAGCCTGTACGCACAGCAAAAGTTGAATAGCCTGGAATATCGCCCAGTTTACCATTTGCCGTTTCTTCTGTTTGGTAGATCCCTGAATCTTGGTTACCTGGGGCACGCTGTTTAGATTGAGCATACATGTCGGCATTGATGGACCAAGCATCATATTTATAACCTAAGCCAAAGTTTGCGACATTTTGTGAATAGAAGGGCAAATCTTTACCTTTAAAGTTACCTGCTTCAGCAACCGCTTTGGTATAGGTGTAATTACCATAGGCTTTTAAGCCTTCGAGATTGTCAGCTAAATGTCCAAAGTCATAGCTAAAACCGGTTTCGATCCCTTTATGACTTGTAGCACCGAGGTCAGTCCAAATGCCATTGTTTGCAGCATCACGTTCTAAAATCAGTTCTTTGTCAAAATCTAGATAAAACGCAGTCAATTCAGCACTCAAACCATTGCCTAAATATTTGGTACCAATTTCATAGTTATTAGACTTTTCAGGATGTAAGCCATCTAAGGTGGTGACCGCTGTAGTACCTTGCGTTGTTGCTAACTGGTTATATTGCTGTGGACCAAAAGAGACACCGGCATTGGCAAAGAAATTCCAATGGTCTGTTGCTTTATACAGGATAGCTAAACTTGGCAAAAATTCGTCAGATTGGATCGATGGATGAACAGTATTTTGTAATACGCCATTTTTATAGGCACTAAAACTGTTTTGCGTATCAATCGATTCAAAACGAACGCCGGGTGTAATATTCCATTTACCCAGTTCTATACGGTTATCGATATAAGCAGCGTGTGCTTTGGTGCCACCCGCACTACGGGTACGTGCTATAAACTGACCAGGTTCTGCATCTGCTGCGTATTCAGTACGGCCTGCGAACTCGGTGCTCTCTTCGTCCATATAACGGTAACCGACAGTCACTTCATTCAGCGTACTTCCTAAGCTATAGCTACGTGAATAACGTGGCTCAATGGCAAAGACTTTATAATCACGTGGTGAGGTATCTAAGCGATGATTGCCATTGGCTAAAGTAGATTCAAGGTTGCTGGTACGGAATGAATCGATGTAATAACTTAAAAGTTCAAAGTTGTTCGTGTCATCTTTATGTGTATAACGTAGGGATACATCTGAACGACGGCCAGTGAAAAAGTCACGATAATGCGACGTTTGATATGGATTTGCTTTGAATTCAGCAGCACTTAAACCTTCAGGCATTTCACCTGTACCATCGTAGTGATGGAAATTTAACGCTATTTTATCTTGATCTGTTATGTCATAAGCGGTTTTTAACATGACATCATCAATGTCATTTTTATTGTTCGCTTCACGATAACCGTTGCCTTTAGTACCTGAATAAAGCAAGGCAAGACCTAAACCATTATCAAATGTTCCACCAACAAACAGACTAGGACTTAATTTTACCTGATCCGTACCAGTTGCATATTCAGAGTTTAATGCCACGGCACCTTTAAAGTCTTCAGGAATGCTACGTGTGGCAAAGTTGATAATACCGCCGACATTTTGTGGCCCAAAACGAACAGAACCTGCACCACGGACTACATCAACAGATTCTATATTTCCTAACGAAACAGGCGCCATCGAAAGTTGTGGTTGGCCATACGGTGCAAATGACATTGGTATGCCATCGATCAACACGGTTGAACGTGGAGAGAGGCGAGAGGTTAATCCTCGAACGCCAATATTTAATGAAACATCGCTACCGCCAGTACCATTATTTTCTTGAACCTGAACGCCGGGAACTTGGCGTAACGCATCTTTTAGTGATGTTGCTGCGCTTTCGTTTAATCGTTTACGGTCAATGATGGTCCGCGCACCGGCATGCTTTTGCACCTTTTTTTCATTGGCG
Source organism: Acinetobacter sp. YH12097 (assembly GCF_013419225.1). Classification (NCBI taxonomy): domain Bacteria; kingdom Pseudomonadati; phylum Pseudomonadota; class Gammaproteobacteria; order Moraxellales; family Moraxellaceae; genus Acinetobacter; species Acinetobacter sp. YH12097. The sequence continues at coordinate 74,932 of NZ_VPAN01000009.1, forward strand.
TTTTCCAGCCAGTTCCCTTGAGTTTCAATGGTGATGGTCGGTAAAACATCAGCTTGCGCGGTATCTGTATTTTCAGCAGCAGAAGCCATAGTGGCAACCATGCTTATACCTACGGCAATACTTAGCGGTAATAACGGGAAGTTTTGAAGCTTTAGAGATTTTTTGCTTGAACTATACATAAAAGTGTGAGCAATGGAGAGAGCGCGTATCATAATCTTGAGTGCGATAAATTTAAATAAGGATGATTATCATTTAAAACTATGAATTTGACTAAGCTAATAGACTTTTTAATTTAAATAAAGAATAGGTGGGTTTTATAATTAAAAAAACCGCGCTAAAGCACGGTTTCTTAAAATGAATTTAATTATTTAAACTGGATAGAGCCATTTGCACTGACCGTGATTTTAGATTCACCACCTGCCATTTCTTGTTCAGGAATAGCATCGGCACTTGCAGCTTTCATCATCGCCATACGCGGAACTGGCTGACCACCATAATTGCTGGTATTTAAATTAATATTAACCAAGTTGTAGCCTGATTTATTCCATGCCTGAGCGAGCGCTTGAGCACGTTGTTGAAAGTTTTTGGATGCTTCAACCATGAGTTCATTTTCAACTTTTTTACGCTGTGCATCTGACACACTAAAGCTGATGGATTGAGTTTGGAAATTTTGTTGTAACTCGCTCACCAATTGGCTAGCAGTTTTAAAGTCAGTACTTTCTAAACGAACTTCAGCACGACCACGCCATTCTTTCAATTTACGACTGTCATTGTCATAAATCGGGTAGGTGCTTTGAGATCCCGTTTCGATTTTTACCGCAGGGTATTTACGGGCTGTGTTCACCGCTTGGGTCATTAATTGGTTGATTTGGGTAGCAAGTTCAGCCGGCTGTTTATTTGATTTTTCAATATATAAAACGGCATACATTTGGTCGTTCGACACTTGGCGAGTGGCATCCGCCTGAATGTTCACGATGTTGTAATTGAGTGGGTCGGCTGCTTGAGTTGCTGCTGCCAAACCTAGACCGGATGCTAATAAAACAGTAGATAAGATAATTTTACGCATTGTTATGACCTATTCTTCTTTCAGAATGACTAATTTAGCTTATGCTCTTATCTTAAAAGGGGATTGTGATGGATTAAAGGAAAATCTGTGGTGGGATTGTAAATCTTTCAAGAAAAATAAATGCAGTGCTTGATGAATATTGCTTCAAATAATCAATACTTAATTGCGTAAATGTTTGAAGATTACAATAATCATTCATAAATTGTAAAAAAGCATAAAATAAAAAGGTTTTCTTTGTTTTGTCACACTGTAAGATGATAATTCAGGTTATCCATGGCATAGATCTGTTTTTTCTCTAAATTATCTTTTTATTTGATCATAAAAGTGATTTATTTTATTGAAAAAGTCTGTATCATCCGCCGTCTAGTTAGCCATTACACAAAGAGCTCTTAAAACTAACTAGAAACTCATAAAGCACCGAGTCAAAGGACCGCAAGTCACCCGACTTATTTCTTTCAACCCATATCAGAGATGGTAATTCGATATGAGCGTTTCTTCTGTAAACCCTGCCACTAATTCTACTAACGAATACTATTTGACTCGCCAAAGCCAGATGGAATCCAATGTTCGTAGCTATCCGCGTAAACTTCCACTTGCGATAGCAAAAGCTTTAGGTTGTTGGGTTACCGATGTTGAAGGTACAGAGTACCTCGATTGTTTAGCTGGGGCAGGAACATTGGCATTAGGCCATAATCATCCTGCGGTAATTCAAAGTATCCAAGATACACTTGCAAGTGGCCTCCCATTGCATACTTTGGATTTAACAACGCCTTTAAAAGATGCTTTTACTGAAGCACTACTTGAGCAATTACCTGGTGGTAAAGAAGAGTATTGTCTACAGTTCTGTGGCCCGTCTGGTGCAGATGGTACAGAAGCAGCAATTAAATTAGCAAAAACTTACACTGGTCGTAGTTCAGTAATCAGCTTCTCAGGTGGTTACCATGGTATGACTCACGGTTCTTTAGCAATGACAGGTAACTTGTCTGCTAAAAATGCTGTGAACGGCTTAATGCCGGGTGTTCAATTTATGCCGTATCCGCATGAATACCGTTGCCCATTAGGCATTGGTGGTGAAGCGGGTGTAGACGCATTAACGTATTATTTCGAAAACTTCATTGAAGACGTAGAAAGCGGTGTAACAAAACCTGCAGCTGTAATCTTGGAAGCAATCCAAGGTGAAGGCGGTGTGGTGACTGCACCTGTAAAATGGTTAAAGAAAATCCGAGAAGTGACTGAAAAGCACAACATCGTGTTGATTCTTGATGAAGTTCAAGCGGGCTTTGCACGTTCAGGTAAAATGTTTGCCTTTGAACATGCAGGTATTGAGCCAGACGTCATTGTAATGTCTAAAGCGGTAGGTGGTAGCTTACCACTTGCAGTATTGGGCATTAAACGTAAGTTTGACGCATGGCAACCAGCGGGTCACACGGGTACATTCCGTGGTAACCAACTTGCTATGGGTACTGGTCTTGCAACAATAAAAACCATCAAAGAGCAAAATCTTGCGCAAAATGCACAAGAGCGTGGTGACTTCTTACAAGCTGAAATTAAAAAATTAGCTGTAGAATTCCCATGTATTGGTAACGTGCGTGGTCGTGGTTTGATGATTGGTGTTGAGATTGTTGATGAACGTCAAAAAGCAGATCACATGGGCTCATTACCAGGTGATTCTCAATTGGCAGCAGCAATTCAAGCAGCATGTTTCAACAACAAATTGTTGTTAGAAAAAGGTGGTCGTAACGGTACAGTCATTCGTTTACTTTGCCCATTGATCATTAACCAAGCTGAATGTATTGAGGTGATCGTTCGCTTCAAGAAAGCACTTGCTGAAGCACTTGTTGCAACCCGAGGCGCATAAGTCATGGTAGATTTTGCAGAACATCGTAAAGCGTTATTCTGCAATGATGCACAATCCATTGCTGACTATCAGTCAGCAATGGGCGAAGCGGTAAAAGCCGTTTCTGCATGGTTGCAAAATGACAAAATGTACACCGGCGGTAGCATTAAAGAGCTTCGTAGTGCAATTGCATTCAATCCTTCAAAAGAAGGTATGGGTGTACAAAAATCACTAGACCGTATGGTTGAGCTTTTCTTAAACAAAAGCTTAAAAGTACATCACCCACATTCTTTAGCGCACTTGCATTGCCCAACAATGGTAACAAGCCAAATCGCTGAAGTGCTCATTAACGCGACGAATCAATCTATGGACTCATGGGATCAAAGCCCTGCAGGTTCATTGATGGAAGTTCAGTTAATTGACTGGCTTCGCCAAAAAGTTGGCTATGGTGCAGGTCAAGCAGGTGTATTCACCTCTGGCGGTACGCAGTCTAACTTGATGGGCGTTTTGCTTGCACGTGATGCATGTATTGCTAAAAACTGGAAAGACGAAAACGGTAACCCGTGGTCTGTTCAGCGTGATGGCGTACCTGCGAAAGCAATGCGTAACGTAAAAGTGATCTGTTCTGAAAATGCACACTTCTCTGTGCAAAAGAACATGGCCATGATGGGTATGGGTTTCCAATCTGTTGTCACTGTTCCTGTAGATGCAAATGCACGCATGGATATAGACGCGCTTGAGAAAACCATGGCGCACCTTCAAGCTGAAGGTAAAATTGTAGCATGTGTGGTTGCAACTGCGGGTACAACCGATGCAGGCGCAATTGACCCATTGAAAGAAGTGCGTGCAATCACCAACAAATATGACGCGTGGATGCATATCGACGCAGCATGGGGCGGTGCACTGATTCTTTCAAATGACTATCGTTCAATGTTAGATGGTATTGAACTGTCTGACTCGGTAACGCTTGATTTCCATAAGCATTACTTCCAAACGATTTCATGTGGCGCATTTTTGCTTAAAGATGAATCGAACTATCGTTTCATGCATTATGAAGCTGAGTATTTAAACTCTGCTTATGATGAAGAGCATGGCGTTCCTAACTTAGTATCTAAGTCACTACAAACAACACGTCGTTTTGACGCGTTGAAATTGTGGATGACGGTTGAAGCGTTAGGTGAAGAGCTTTACGGTTCGATGATTGATCATGGTGTAGGTCTAACACGTGATGTTGCAGCATATATTGATGCAACTGATGGTGTAGAAATGTTGGTTGATCCACAATTCGCCTCTGTATTGTTCCGTGTGATCCCTGAAGGTTACCCAGTTGAATTGTTAGATACATTGAACCAAAACGTAGCAGACGAATTGTTTGCACGTGGTGAAGCGAATATTGGTGTAACTAAAGTAGGTCAGGTTCAATCTTTGAAAATGACGACTTTAAGCCCAGTAGCGACTTTAGACAACGTGAAGAATTTGCTTGCTCTGGTGCTTGCAGAAGCGGATCGTATCAAAGGCCCAATCGCTGACGGTACATATACACCTGCAATTGACTAATTGTCATTTTGTAGTTGTAGAAGAAGGGGCTCATTTGAGCTCCTTTTTTTTAAATGAAAAGGCGCTTAATTTATTACATGGCCGCAATTTTTCATTGAGAGATGATAGTTTACTGCGTAGGCAGATTGTTACTTTGAGGGATCAAAGTAACTAAAATCCTTCTCAGGCAAAAGGTACATCCATGTGACCATTACCTTATAGTGACATCCCTGTCTCCAGTCGCGATAGTCATTGATGTTTATCATTTGATGAATGAGATACCACAATATTTATAACCAATATAAGGCTTGTAAAGGAGTTTCCCTCTCCTTGTAGGAGAGGGTTAGGGTGAGGTGAATGCAATACGATATTGATGTTATGCCGCAAACAATGGACTAAAACCTTTTTTACGCAATAATTTGCGGTACATGCTGGAACTGCGGTCCGCTGGAAAATGCGCTTCGATGCTTAAATCCAAAGGCAAATATTCAGGCTTTTGTGATTCAGAGACTAAGCGGTCTTCCTCAAATATTTTCAGGTTAAAGTCGTAAGCATCTTCTACAGGCAGGTCTTTGTCATAGTTACGGCAAATCGGTGCAAATAGACGGGTAGAACGAGCAGTCATCGGTGAAGCCGCATTCATAATCACTTGCTTGCTGTTATTTGGAAAATGAATCGTCAGCGTTGCGGTAAACGGCAGATGAATTTCAAAATGGCGCAGCCATTGAAAGCCATCTTGTCCACGTTGTTCTAAACCAATCGGGTAGCGCCCAACACTGCTCCAGTAATCTGCATGGAATCCTGTTGCAGTTTCAATGGTTTTATAGTCAGGTACTTCTGTATTTTCAGGGTCACCAAAAGTTTCTGGATGTACCCATGCAAAATGCGCGACATCAATAAAGCCTTCAAGCTGCCTGCCTGCGAAGCATTGAAAATCGACCGTTGGGCAAACCAATTGCTGAAACTCGGATTCATCCCAATATGGCATTGCAGGGATATTCGGTGCAGCCTCTTTAGCGGCAGTGAGGGAGCACCAAATTAAGCCATAACGTTCGACAGCTGCATAAGTTCGTAAATTAAAGCGAGGGGAGATCTTGTGATCGGGATGTGCGGGTATACGGTTGCAATGCCCATGTTCACCAAAGCGTAAGCCATGATAGCGGCAGACTACCCCTAGACCATCATTTTTGCCTAAACTTAGCGGTACGCCCCTATGCGGGCAGGCGTCTTTAGCGACAACCAGTTCATTTCCCATTTTATAGATAACGAGCGGCATATCTAAAAGCACAGTGCCATAAGGCTGTTCTGTAATGTCTCTCGATAAAGCAATCGGATACCAATATTCTGCAAGTAAGTGCCAGTCATGTTTTTCAAAAGTCATATGCACAGGCAAGTCCGGATTAAATGTCGCAATGGCTTTACTGGTCATTTTAGGCTCTGTTTTTATGTAAACTCGCATATTGAGCGAACTAAAAATGTAATGAAATTTCAATTATTGGAATACGGAGGAATAAAAAATCGAACATGCAAATGTGCAACATTCAGAAAAGGAGGGGAAATTGAAAAAAGAAAATAAGACAAAAGATGACACGGACATGAATTCTTACGAATAACAAAGTAGAAATAAATAAGACCAATACTTTGAAAAATTTCATTACATATTGAAAAATAAAGAATTATATTTAAATCAATATGCAATCATCAATTATCATAAAAGCGTCATAAAGATGTAACCTAACTGTCATACTCTAAAATCAAAATGCAGATATCGAAAAAGTACAAGACTTTAAAAACAAAAGTGGCGTACTCCAATAAATGCATCAATTAAGAGAGATGAGAATGCGCTTAAATCATATCGCACTTGCTATGGTACTCACTACTGGGGCAACAGTCGCTACAACTGCAAATGCAGCTCGTGACACGATCCAAATTGCTGGTTCTTCAACTGTACTGCCTTATGCAAGTATTGTTGCAGAAGAGTTTGGTAATACATTCCCACAATTTAAAGCACCTGTCGTTGGTTCAGGCGGTACTTCGGGTGGTTTGAAACAATTCTGTAATGGTGTTGGCGACAACACAATTGACGTTGCAAATGCATCTCGTAAAATTAAAGATACTGAATTGGCTGCATGTAAAAAAGCCGGCGTTAACCAAATCTTAGAAATTAAAGTTGGATATGACGGTATCGTATTTGCGTCAAATGCGAAAAAAGCGGCTTTTAAACTTCGCCCACAGCATGTATTTGCTGCACTCGCTGCGGAACTACCATCAAAAGGTAAATTGGTTCCAAACCCATACACTCGTTGGAATCAAATCGACCCAACTTTACCAAATGAAGCAATCACTTTAGTTATTCCTGCATCAAACCACGGTACACGTGAAGTGTTCCAAGAAAAAATGGTTGATGCTGGCTGTGAAACTTATGAAGCTTTCGCAAAATTAGATAAAGATGCTCAGAAAAAAGCATGTTCAACTTTCCGTAAAGATGGTCGTGTGATTGAAATTGCAGGCGACTATACAGCAACATTGGCACGTTTAAAAACATCTCCTAATGCGGTTGGTGTATTCGGTCTAGGTTTCTATGACCAAAACCGTGACAAGCTACGTGTGGCAACAGTAAACAACGTTGCACCTTCTGAGAAGACGATTTTAAATGGTTCATACCCAGTATCTCGTCCATTGTTCTTCTACGTAAAAGGCGAGCACTTAAAATCAATTAAAGGCTTAAAAGAGTTCACAGAATTCTTCCTCAGTAAAAAAGTATCAGGTAAAGGTTCTAAGCTAGAAAAAGCAGGCTTAATTTCAATGTCTGATAAAGATCGCGCTGCAGTTCTTGCAAACTTTAAAGCTGGTAAAGCAGTTAAATAATTGGATTGAAACAGCCAATGGCAGGATTGACCTGCCATTGGCTTTTTGCAAAGAAACAGTTTTTTCAAGAAGGGCTTTTGAAAAAACAGTGGAGATTACATGAATCTGCTACTTATTGGTGTGTTGCTCGCAATTATTGCAATCGCTTATCAAGTTGGACTGACCAAAAGTCGCAAACTTGCAGGTAAAGGCAATAACTCAGCAATGTTGCATTCACGACCGGGCTATTATGGTGTTTTGGTCGCTTTATGGTGTGGGATTCCCGCTTTTTTAATCTTGATTGTTTGGAACTTGGTTGAACCGAGTATTTTTCAACATGTAATTTTAAATAATGTTCCCGAAAATATTCGTTTAAGTTTAGATCCTGCAAGCACGAGTGTAATGGTTGACCGCGTTCAAGTGATTGCTTCTGGTTTTGGAGTAAGTGATACGCCAGCTGCATATGAACTTGCAGCAGCAGAACAGTTAAAGAAAATTGAAAACATCGGCTCATATGCAAAATTGGCCGTTGTGATTTGTGCGGCATTGATTGGTTTAGTCATGGCTAAACGCCGCATCGCAGAAAAATATCGTGCACGTAACCAAGTCGAAAAAGTCATTAATATTGCATTGGCACTGTGTTCGGGTGTCGCAATCCTGACAACAGTTGGCATTGTGATGTCGATGTTCAGTGAAGCCATGCGTTTCTTTAGTTTTGTTAGTCCACTAGATTTCTTCTTAGGCACTGAATGGAACCCCGGCTTTAGTACATCAGGGAATGCTGAAGGTAGTTATGGTTTGCTGCCACTCCTTTGGGGCACACTCATGGTCAGTGGTATTGCGCTATTGGTTGCTGTTCCAGTTGGTTTGATGATTGCCATTTATTTAGCTGAATATGCCAAGCCAAGTTTTCGCGCCTGGGCAAAACCGGCTATTGAAGTTCTCGCAGGTATTCCAACCATCGTTTATGGTGTATTTGCCTTAATGATTATTGGACCCTTTGCAAAACAGCTCGGCGCATATATCGGACTCGATATTAATGCAACCAGTGCTTTAACAGCAGGCTTTGTGATGGGGATTATGATTATCCCATTCGTTTCATCATTATCTGACGACATCATTACCCAAGTCCCTCGCGCGCTTCGTGACGGTTCACTTGGTTTGGGTGCGACAAAATCAGAAACCATTCGTCAAGTGGTGATTCCAGCTGCATTGCCGGGCATTATCGGTGCATTCTTATTGGCAGCATCTCGTGCGATTGGTGAAACCATGATTGTGGTGCTTGCAGCAGGGAACAGTCCTTTACTGCATATCAACCCACTCGAAGCGGTGTCTACCGTCACCATTACCATCGTAAACCAATTAACAGGTGATACAGACTTTGCGAGTCCTCAAGCATTGGTCGCTTTTGCACTCGGTTTAACACTGTTTGTGATTACTTTAGGTCTGAATATTGTTGCACTGTACATTGTGCGTAAATACCGTGAGCAATACGAATGAGTACGACGAATACATCAAATATGGATCAAACTTTTGATCCGCTCGCAGCCGCAGAGCTTCGTGAAAAACGTAAGAAAATCATTGAAAACTCATTGGCGAAAAGACACCGTAAAGAAAATACCTTCCGTGTCTTGGGTTTTAGTGCAGTAGTGACTGGCTTATTGTTCGTCGTGCTATTGTTTGGTAGTATTTTAGCCAAAGGTTTACCTGCATTCTGGCAAAGCTCGATGACGGTACCTGTGTTTTTTGATCCAAACATTGTCAAAGTTGGTGCGAAACCAATTCAAAAAGAAGGTGAATCACCTGCACAGTTCCAAGAGCGTTACATTGCTTGGCAAACTGAAATGGGCATGGTGGATTGGGATGCGCTCATCGTAAATGGCATCATAGCAAAAGATCCAGCGATTGCCTCACAACGTGATGATCTCAACAGTTTATATACAAGTTCAGAAGCTTATCGCTTACGTGACATGGTAATGGCAGATCCGTCATTGATTGGTCAAAAACAAGATTTTAAAATCCTTGCAGATGCTAATGTCGATGTCTGGTTGGCTGGTAATATTGACCGCAGCTTGCCTGATGAACAGCAACAATTGAGCCCAGAAGTACGCCAACTTGCAGATAAACTTAAAGCTGATGGTGTTATTACTAACTCATTTAATACTGAAATATTTAAGAATCCAGACTCTCGTAGCTCACCTGCAACTTCAGGTTTAGCTGGGGCGTTTATGGGGTCGTTATTTATGATGCTGATCGTGATCATTATTTCAATTCCAATCGGTGTAGCATCCGCAATTTACTTAGAAGAATTTGCACCTAAAAACTGGATTACCGATGTTGTCGAAGTCAACATTAACAACTTAGCAGCGGTTCCTTCGATTGTCTTTGGTTTGCTTGGTGCAGCGATCTTTATTGGTTGGATGCATATGCCGCTTTCGGCTCCTGTGGTTGGTGGTTTAGTCTTAAGTTTGATGACTTTGCCAACGGTCATTATTACCACACGTGCTTCACTAAAAGCTGTTCCTCCATCGATCCGTCAAGCCGCTTTAGGTTTGGGTGCATCACGTTTACAAACTGTATTTCACCACGTCTTGCCACTGGCATTACCAGGTATCTTAACCGGTGCCATTATTGGTGTTGCGCAAGCCCTAGGAGAAACTGCTCCATTATTATTGATTGGTATGAGTGCCTTTGTGGCAAGTGTACCAGCCACTCCTTTAGATCAATCCACTGCATTACCTGTACAAATTTTCCTTTGGCAAGGTAATGAGCTACGTAACTTCTTTGAAGGACGTACCGCAGCAGCAATCATTGTACTTCTTGCTCTCATGATCGGCTTAAACAGTTTAGCCATCTGGTTACGTAAGAAATTTGAAGTACGCTGGTAATTGAGGGCATTATATGAATAGCGTCATTACAACTGAAAAGAATTCCTTATATCAGGATAAGTCCGTGAATCCAGAACAAACACAATTTACCTCTGCTCAGGGCAGCCAAAAACAAACCAATACTGCGTTTGTGTCACAATTCGATACGCAATCTAGCGCGAAAAAAGATGCGAAATCGAGCAATGTGAAAATCAGTACCAATGATGTGCATGTGTACTATGGTGAATCTGAAGCGATCAAAGGCATAGATCTGAACATTTATGAAAATGAAGTGATTGCCTTTATTGGTCCGTCTGGTTGTGGTAAGTCAACTTTCCTACGTACGCTCAACCGTATGAATGACACGATTGATTCTTGTCGTGTGACAGGGCAAGTGCTTATGGATAATCAAGATATCTATGATCCAAATCTCGATGTGGTGTTACTGCGTGCCCAAGTGGGTATGGTTTTCCAAAAGCCGAACCCATTCCCAAAGTCTATTTTTGACAATGTCGCTTATGGTCCAAAATTGCATGGTTTGGCACGTGACAAATACGACATGGAAGAAATTGTTGAAAATAGTCTGCGTAAAGCAGGCCTTTGGGATGAAGTGAAAGACCGTTTGAACCAACCGGGTACAGGACTTTCAGGTGGTCAGCAGCAACGTCTATGTATTGCGCGAACCATTGCTGTCAGTCCTGAAGTGATTTTAATGGATGAACCTTGTTCAGCACTCGATCCAATTGCAACAGCAAAAGTAGAAGAGCTCATCACTGAACTTTCAGCGCAATATACCATTGCGATTGTGACACACTCGATGCAACAAGCAGCGCGTGTTTCTGACCGTACCGCATATTTCCATTTGGGTGATTTAATTGAAGTGAATTCCACTGAAAAAGTCTTTACCCAACCGGATCATCAGCTTACAGAAGCCTATATTACCGGTCGTTTTGGTTAATCTAGACTGTTTGAAAATAGAGCCGAAAGGCTCTTTTTTTATGAAGTCAATAATTAGGTAGAAAAGAATTGATAGAAATAAAAAGCTCAATTTGACTCAATGAGAATTATTTTCAAAAAATAGATTGAATTTTTGTGATGTAACCCACATGTTATACAACATAAATATGAATTAAATGAGTTTCAATTTTATGCTATTTCATAATCCCAAGTTGCCTGCGGAAATTCGTGTAAGCCACTTAAATGCACGTATCAATGAACAACGAAAAAAAATTGCGCAAACGACTGCATCTAAACTTGAGCTGCTGCAACTAAGCCAACAATTATCAAAAGAAGCGCGCGCACGTAAAAAGAATAACCAAAAAATTTATGTAATCGATTTTAATGGTGATACCGCTGCATCTGCGGTAACGAGTCTACGTGAAGAAATTACCCTGATCTTAGCGACAGCAAAAGCAGGACGTGACCGCGTGGTTTTACGATTAGAAAGTCCAGGCGGGATGGTGCATGGCTATGGTCTGGCCGCTGCACAATTGGTACGTTTACGTGATGCTGGATTTAACTTAACCATTTGCGTGGATAAAGTTGCTGCAAGCGGTGGCTATATGATGGCCTGCATTGCAAATGAGATCGTTTCAGCACCATTTGCCGTGGTGGGTTCGATTGGTGTGGTTGCACAAGTGCCGAACTTTAACCGTTTATTGAAAGAAAAACATATCGATTTTGAACTGTATACCGCGGGTCAGTTCAAACGTACCGTAACTATGTTTGGTGAAAATACTGCTGAAGGTAAAGCCAAATTTGAAGAAGAGTTACAGCAAACCCATAACTTGTTTAAACACTTTGTTGAAAAATACCGTCCTCAGCTCAATGTCGATAAAGTTGCCACAGGTGAGCATTGGTATGGTCAAGATGCAATGGATCTCAATTTGGTCGATAAACTCCAAACGTCAGATGAATATCTATTAAGTCTTATGCCACAACATGATGTATATATGATTGAAACCCGCAAAAAACCAACACTGGGTGAGAAGTTAGGCTTACAAGCAGCACAAATTGCGGATTCATTGGTTCCTGCTGTCATGTCAAAAGTGATGGAATCATTGAGCAAAGCTAATCCAAATATCGTTCAATTAAAAGATCTAAAATTTTAAAATCTTTATGCTTATAAAGTATTTAAAGCTCACTTCGGTGAGCTTTTTTTATGCTAAACGATGCTGTTGTGATAGATTGCGTTGCGTACATAGATATTGATGATAATGATGTCTAATTTTCTGTTTATTTTAGGTGGTGTCATTTGCCTAATGGTTTGGCCTTGGCTATATTTGCTGCATTTTCAAAGTGTGAAAAAATCTGTGCTGAAACAGTATGCTGCGCTGTTTGGCCCAGCAGCAACACTGTTGGCAGGCTATATTTATTGTTCATCACTACAGGTAGATGTTCGCTCTGAAGCCTGCGGCACTGTTGTGGCCTATCAGAGTTATATGAGTAGCGGAAATATAAATAAAAGACAGCCTTTTGAGCGGGTTGAAATTTTAGTGAATCATACAAAATATACACGGCATTTTCGTATAGATGATGATCTACAAAAAATGCCAGCGGGAGCAAAAGCGTGCTTTCAGTATTATGACCGAAAATTGAATCCGCAAATGTCAGATTCAATCTTAATTCAATGGACTGCTTAAATATTTAACTGATGTTACGCAGTAACACCAGAAGTGCAATTTGATTCAAATAAAACAACGATACGCGGTAACGTCATCCGCAAGTGTTTGAGACAGGGCTGCTTCTAATCAAAAATGTTTTTGCGATACTTTGAATACGTAGACGCGAGCGAACGAGTTTTGCGGTGAGGAGCATTGCTCCGCAAGATGGTTTCCTTGCGAAGCTTCGCTTCTCATTTTGCCGAATGAGAAACATCGTTTCGTAAAAGTACCTCCAGCCGAAGGCTAATCCCGTTATTCAATTCCTAGATGTAAGACTCCGTCGAATAGACTTAAAAATCATTTTTAAAATGAGAAATTACTTCTAGGTGCGTAACATCAGTATTTAAGATAAAAAATATTCAGGCTTTTGTTTAGCGTTATTCAACAAATTTGATGTCATTAAACAAATACCACCAGTGATCATCGCACCAAGTGTTGCAAGTAGCATATCTTTATGTGCATCCCAAATATCACCTTGTTGCCCATTGTAATTTTCAGCGTCCTCTGGTGATAAGCCAATGGCAATCAGCCATTCGATCCATTCATAAAATAAACTGGTCGCCATGACGAATTGTACGACCAATAAAAAGAGTGTTCCGGCTTTTAACTGCGGTAGCCAGATTTGAAATATGCGATAAAAGAACGGGTAGAGCAGCAAACCAAAGGCAAGATGTACAAGCCGATCATACATATTCCGAGTCCATCCCATGCTTTGGTCAAGGTTGAAACCGAGGAGAGCTTGTGTCCATTCAGAATAAGGCACATAAGAATATAAATAATGGGCACCAATGACATGAATTAGTAAAAAGCCAAGATACAGACAAACTGTTGTGAAACTTAGCCCTATTTTATAGAGGAAAACGAGCAACACGATCAGCATAAACGCTGTGCCGATTTGATGGAGGATATACGCTTCCATTTCTAAAGGTTGGATACTGGCGATCACAATGGCAAGAGTTAATAATGCAAAAGCTAAGATGTGCTTAAGTTTTAATTTGAAATCAATCATGAAAAGGCAAAGCTCAAAATTTTTATCGGTGTGCAATGTTTATAATTCGCGGCAAGTATAGCCATAATGCGATGAAAGGTGTTAGTTCGACGGCGTTAGAATTTGTGCATTATTTTTTCAAATGTCATCAGCTAGCAACTAGGGATAAGTATTTTCAAAAAGATTGTATTAAACTCAGATGTATATCGAAGTTTATGTATTTGGAAGTAACTATGGCCGTTGTTGAGGCATTTATTGCGACTCAAAATTGTTATTTTAACTATGAGTTTGAAGAACTTTATTTAACAGATGATTTTCCAGAAGAGCTCTCTGTGTCTTTGCGTGGCATGATGTTTCGCCATGAAATTCAGTATCCCGATGCCACATATTATGTTTATTACTCAGATGTTTTAACAGGCTGTGAATTACAGCGAATGAAAGATGATTGGGCGAAATATTGCCCTGCAGAATAAAATTGCGTCTAAATTTTCTATCTCCTTATAGGAGATGAGAATCCTCAGAATATATTCTGAGTTCGCAAGGGAGAGTTGGATAGTCTCATCTCCTTGCGGAGCATGCTCCTCATCTCAAAGAGAGCAGAAGTATTATAAATAAAAAACGAGGCATGAAGCCTCGTTTTTTTTGATCTATCTAAAATTAGATTTTAGAAATAAGATCTTTAATGTTTGCTGCTTGAGTTGATGCATTACCTGTATATGTTGCAGGTGTCATTTCTGCAAGACGCGCACGGTCAGCAGCTGGAACAGCTTCTAATTCGTTACCATTTACGAAATCAACCATCATTTCGCGAGTCATTGCTTGACCACGAGTTAGGGCTTTAAGTTTTTCGTAAGGTTTTTCAACTGCATAACGACGCATAACAGTTTGAATCGGTTCTGCAAGTACTTCTTGCGCATGGTCAAGGTCTTCAAGAATACGTTGAGCATTCAATTCAAGTTTACCAATACCTTTAGAGCAAGCTTCAAAAGCGATCAAGCTTTGTGCAAAACCAACACCCATGTTACGAAGCACAGTTGAGTCAGTTAAGTCACGCTGCCAACGAGATACAGGAAGTTTTTCACCAAGGTGAGCCAATACCGCATTCGCAATACCCAAGTTACCTTCAGAGTTTTCGAAGTCAATTGGGTTAACTTTATGTGGCATTGTTGAAGAACCAACTTCGCCTTCTTTCAAACGTTGTTTGAAGAAACCAAGTGAGATGTAGCCCCAAACGTCACGGTTAAAGTCGATCAAAATGGTGTTGAAACGACGTAGCGCATCAAAAAGTTCCGCCATGTAGTCATGTGGTTCGATTTGAGTGGTGTACGGGTTAAATTCTAAATCTAATGATTCAACAAATGCTTGTGAATGCGCAGGCCAGTTAATTTCAGGGTAAGCAGAGTAGTGCGCGTTGTAGTTACCTACTGCACCATTGATTTTACCAAGTAATTCAACTTGTTTGAATTGTTTGATTTGACGTGCAAGGCGGTAAGCCACGTTCGCCATTTCTTTACCCAAAGTTGTTGGGCTTGCAGTTTGACCATGTGTACGAGACAACATTGGTTGTTCAGCGTGTTGTTCAGCCAAAGCAACGATTGAATCGATGATTTGCTGCATTGCTGCAACTAAAACTTCACGGCCATTTTTAAGCATTAAAGCATGAGACAAGTTGTTGATGTCTTCAGATGTACATGCAAAGTGAATGAATTCTCCAGCATTTTTAAGCTCATCGATATGTGCGATTTGCTCTTTTAAGAAGTACTCAACTGCTTTTACGTCATGGTTTGTTGTACGTTCAATTTCTTTAATGCGGTTTGCATTGTCTTCAGAGAAGTTCGCAACAATTGCATCAAGCGCAGCGTTAGTTTCAGCACTGAACGCTGGAACTTCAGTGATTTCAGGACGGTTTGCAAGCGCTTGTAACCAACGCACTTCAACAGTCACACGAGCATGGATTAAACCAAACTCAGAGAGGAAGGGACGTAGAGCATCACATTTGCTTGCGTAACGTCCATCTAATGGAGAAAGTGCGGTTAAAGCGTTCATAGCGATTCCTTAAATTTTGGAATTAAACGTAAAACAAAAAGCCCGTACTGCATCAGTTAAACCACCTGATACTGTAAACGGGCAAGATCTTGAATATCTTGTAGTAGCTTGCGCTTACTGAAAATCATACCCCATGAGCTACCACCGAGCTGACGCCATAAATGTGCCATTTGTAAGCCGGTAAATAAGGTGGCGCGAATGCGATTGGTATGAGAAGTGTCTTTAAATGCTTCGGCATTACCACGAACCATAATACGTGGATTAATTTGGCCTGCAGTTTCAATATAGGTTTGCGCTAAATTGGCAATGATACTTGGATGTAAATAATTATTATCAAAAAAGGAAAGCTGTCTTAGAATTTTTTGTTGGGATTGTTCGATGATTTCGACAAATTTAGGATTGCTATAGACTTTCTTTTCTAACTGCAATAACGCCATCGCATACGTCATGGGTAGCTTAGTATTGGCAAGTTTAGGAAGTCTAGATTTGGGAGATGTATTGAAGGGTTGAGTAATGCTACTTTCTAAGGTTTTTAATCCCAGCGAAATATCCGCCAAGCCACTAAAAAAATCAAGCGTCTGACTAGACTGATTCGACTTAGGACGGATATTTAAACTGGCTTTAATGAGATGTTCAAAATAAAAGTTACCGCTTTCCCCGATACTCTGTTGCCCAGTCAATGCAGTCATGTGGGTCAGCTGTGTCGCTTGAAAAACAGCAGCTAACGCCAATGCACGATTTTGGCGAGTATTCAGAGTCTGAGGCTGTTGAAACGGTAACTCTGTCATCCGAAACAATCCTTATTCAATAAAATCCGGTTTAGGCGCATTGGTATGATGAATCACACCACCCCCTAAACAAACTTCACCGGTGTAGAACACCACACTTTGACCCGGTGTAACAGCACGTTGTGGCTCATCGAATTCGACACGCACACCATTTGGCGCTGTAGGGTCTTTAAATATTGTACAGTCTTGGTCAGGCTGACGATAACGAGTTTTCGCTGTGCAGCGGAAGCCTGATTCAGGAATCTCTTGTTCACCAGCCACCCAATCAATCGCTTCAGACCATAAAATGGTGCTTTGCATGAGTGGATGTTCATGACCTTGACCAACGACTAGGCGATTACCTTCGATATCTTTATGCAGTACAAACCAAGCGCCTTCTTCAGCACCTTTTAGACCACCAAGACCGATGCCACCACGTTGGCCGAGCGTATAGTACATTAAGCCGTGATGTTCACCAACCTCTTTACCCGTGTCTAGGACGATTTTTCCGGGTTGAGCAGGTAAATATTGCTTTAAGAAGTCATTAAATCGACGTTCGCCAATAAAGCAAATTCCTGTTGAATCTTTTTTCTTCGCGGTGATTAGACCTAATTCTTCAGCGATTTTACGCACTTGTGGTTTTTCAATTTCACCCACAGGGAACAAAGTTTTGTTAATTTCACGACCATGCACTGCATGTAGGAAATAGGTTTGGTCTTTGTTGTTGTCTAGACCACGCAGTAGAGGGGCATACTCTTCACCACGTGAATTTTTTAGCGTTTCACCACGGCGGCAATAGTGGCCTGTCGCAATAAAGTCAGCACCTAAGTTCACAGCATGGTCGAGAAATGCACGGAATTTAATTTCTTTATTGCAGAGAATATCTGGGTTTGGTGTACGACCTGCGGCATATTCTTCTAAGAAATGCTCAAAGACACGGTCCCAATATTCCATCGCAAAGTTTGCGGTATGAAGTTTGATTCCAATTTTGTCACAAACGGCTTGAGCATCGGCAAGATCTTCCATTGCCGTACAGTATTCCGTGCCGTCATCTTCTTCCCAGTTTTTCATGAAAAGACCTTCAACTTGATAACCTTGTTGAAGTAAAAGTGCTGCAGATACAGAAGAATCTACACCACCAGACATACCGACGATGACACGTTGTTGCATAGGATTAAGCATCCAAATTTGAAATTAAGGGAGAATTTTGGTGCTCGTAAATGAGCGATAAAGGAAATTTTTGACCTGAAAGAGCATCTTGCACAGCTTTGATGACTAATGGACTACGCGCACGGGCAGACTCAATGAGTTCATCAAGCGTCATCCATACTGCACCGGCAATACCTGTGTCTAATTGTGCATCGGCATGGTGCTGAATGTCTTTAGCTAAGAAACAGAAACGGAAATAAGTACGATCAGGGAACATCGGAGGAGTATAAGTATACATGCCTAGGAGGTTCGTGATTTCTACATCGTGACCTGTTTCTTCCATGGTTTCTCGAATGGCGGCTTCAATAATGGTTTCGCCAGCTTCAACATGACCTGCAGGTTGATTAAATACAGTATGGGTCACACCTTCTGTATGTTCTTCAACAAATAGGAATTTTCCGTCTTTTTCAACGACTGTCGCAACAGTGACGTGAGCAGTCCAAGCGGTCATAGAAAAGCACCATGGGGTAAAAACGCTATTCTACAAAATTTAGGGAGCGGTGGCTACGATGGGAGGTGAATTCTTTGGATAGAGATATTTTTTAGCGTAGAAATTTATGGAACACTGGTTCATAAATGGGGTTGGAAACAATGAATCATAAAAAGCCCTGTACAGTTGATATAGGCTTTTTTTGTAATATGGATATGATTAATATTAAAAAATAATTAATACATGCACTATTTCAATTGTTACTTTCAATTGCCATTTCATAAGAACCCTGAAATTGGAACTTCATTGTTTCATCTGTAGTCGAGTTAATGAATTTTTCCATTTGTTCTTTATACTCACCATGTCCTGATTTATACATAGCTAATAAATATCCCCATTTAGCATACGGATAGGCTGGATCATCTTTGGGGTGATGTGTGCTGAAAAAACAGGAGGTTTTAACTTGGTAAACTAAACACACTCATCAGGAGTTTACCATGAGCAAGAAACACAAGACTTACACCACAGAATTTAAAGCTGAAGCCATCAAATTAATTGAAGCCAATCAAGGCAATGTCTCGGAAACAGCTAGACTGATATACGCTGAATTATCAGGAGACTTTCCCTTGGGAGATTCTAGGCAGCCAACTTATAAAAGTCTTCGGCCATTTGATTTGGTGTCTTAAAACCCAAACCCTTTTGAATTCTTCGATGATTATAAAATAACTCAATGTATTTTATAATATCTGCTTTGGCTTCTTCTCTGGTTTGATAGTTGTAATGATGCACTAACTCATTTTTCAGTATTCCCCAAAAGCTTTCAATCGGTGCATTATCG